>ONBQ01000198.1 GCA_900316145.1 uncultured Eubacteriales bacterium | reverse complement strand
TTACACGTTTTACGTGTAAGCGAGGAACAGAGGGCTATGCCCGCATGTGAAAAACCACCCGCTAAGCGGGTGGATGCTTTTTTTTTGGTGGGATGCTTGCAATAAAGACCGCGTTTTGGTATACTCTTCATAACTATGAAGTTTTATAAAGGAGGTACAACATGAAGTCTATGAAGTTGAATGCGAACTGGAAAATGAAAGAGATCAACGCCACGGAGTGGACACCGGCCACCGTGCCCGGCACCGTTTACGCGGACTATTTAAAAGCCGGCAAGATGGAAGATCCCTATTGGCGTGATAATGAATTAAAGGCTCTGGAGTTGATGGAGCATGACTATGTATATGAGACCACCTTTGTTCCCGAAGAGGGCATCCTGGATAAGGAGAAGGTGACCCTGCGCTTCAACGGTCTGGATACATTAGCGGATATCTGGCTGAACGGGGCGGAAGTTGGCCATGCGGACAATGAGCATCGCGTATGGGCTTTTGATGTCAAGAACATTGTCAAAGAGGGCGACAATACCCTGTGTGTCGTGCTTCGTTCCAGTGTCAACTTCATCCGGGAGGCTTATAAGAAGGATCCCCGTATCACCATGAGCAATGATGGCATGCAAGGCGCTTCTTACCTGCGCAAGGCCCACTGTGATTTCGGCTGGGACTGGGGTGCCCGCATTCCGGACGCCGGCATCTTCCGTGAGGTCGAGCTGCTGGGTGAGGACTATGGCCGCATCGGCAGCATCCATGTCAAGCAGTGCCATAAGGATGGCCAGGTCAAGCTTACCTTCGAGCCGCAGATCCAGGTCTTTGACCGCCAGGCAGATTATGATTATACCGTCACCTATACCGTCTGTGATCCGGAAGGCAAGGAGCTTATCACGACCACAGATACAGAGTATACAATAAAAGAGCCCCAGCTCTGGTGGCCGAACGGGTATGGCAAGCAGCCCCTGTATACCGTCAAGGCTGTGCTGTCCCGCGGCGGAGTCGAGCTTGACAGCTGGCAGCGCCGCATCGGACTGCGTACCATCGAAATGACCCGTGAGAAGGATCAGTGGGGCGAGAGCTTCTGCCACACCGTGAACGGTGTCAGCATCTTCGCTATGGGCGCGGACTATATCCCGGAGGACAATATCAAAGCCTTCATCAACAGAGAGCGTACCTTTAAGCTGCTCAAGGACTGCAAGGATGCCAACTTCAACGCGGTCCGCGTATGGGGCGGCGGCATGTACGCCAGCGAGGATTTCCTGGACGCCTGCGATGAATACGGCCTGCTGGTCTGGCAGGACTTTTGCTTCGCCTGCGCCAGCTATGACTTAAGCCCGGAATTCGACGCCAACATCCAGGAAGAGTTCCGTCAGAACATCATCCGCATGCGCAGCCATGCCAGCCTGGCGCTTTGGTCCGGCAACAATGAAATGGAGCAGTTCTTCGCCATGTCCAACCGCTTCGATCCGGATCACAAGGATCCGCGCGGCTACATCAAGAAGGCCTCCCAGGTGCCGGATTATTTCGCCATGTATGAGTACATCATCCCGAAGATGGTGCGCGAACTGGACGGCGAGACCCCGTACATTCCCTCCAGCCCGACATCCGGCGGCGGCTTCGACAACCCGAATGATGAGCACCGCGGCGATGTGCATTACTGGGATGTATGGCACGGCGGCAAGCCCTTTACCGAGTATCGCAAGTTCAATTTCCGTTATCTGTCCGAGTTCGGGTTCCAGGCTTTCCCGACGATGAAGACCATCGAGTCTTACACCCTGCCGGAGGACCGCAACCTGTTCTCCTACGTCATGGAAAAGCATCAGCGCAATAACAACGCCAACGGCATCATCATGCGCTACATGCAGCAGACCTATCAGCTGCCGTCTTCCTTTGACGCGCAGATCTACGCTTCTCAATTGCTGCAGGCGGAATCCATGCGTTACGGTGTCGAGCATTTCCGTAGCAACCGTCCGGAGTCCATGGGCTCCATCATCTGGCAGCTCAATGATATCTGGCCGGTCGCCAGCTGGGCTATGATCGACTATTTCGGCCGTTGGAAGGCTGTATATTATATGTCCAAGCACTTCTTCGCGCCGCTGCTTCTGGTCAATGAGGAAGCCAGTGTCATGACCCAGAATGAGAATATCAACGCCGAGCCCTATGATATCAAGAACTCCGTCAAGTTCACCCTGTGCAATGAGTCCATGGAGGACCGCAAACTGACCGTTAAGTGGCAGCTGCGCAAGGCTTGCGGTGAAGTGATCTGCGAGAAGGAGATCCCGGGTATCGACGTTCCGAAGCTGTCCGCTGTCCACCTGGATGAGGAAGAGCTTACGGGTCTGGATCGTTTCAGCCAGTTCGTCTCCTATCAGATGCTGGACGAGGAAGGAACGGTCGTTTCGGAAGGCACCACCTTGTATATCCAGCCGAAGTACTTCCATTTTGAAGATCCCGAGATCACAGTGGAAGCACTGGATGACAAGCACATCCGCGTCAGCTGCAAGAAGTTTGCCAAGAACGTCCAGATCCTGGATGAAGCGGGCGAGCTGAAGCTGTCGGATAACTATTTCGATCTGTTGCCGGGCAGCCGCGTTCTGGATGTAGTCGCGGGCAAGCCGGAGAATCTGTCGGTCTTAAGCGTTTTCGATATCAAGTAATTAAGAGAAACACCTATGAACGAGAAGATCTTGGTCTGCGATGATGAAAAAAGCATCGTAGATATCCTGGAGTTTAATCTGAAAAAAGAAGGGTTTCAGGTCATTACGGCGCTGGATGGCGCCGAATGCCTGGCCCGGTTCGAGAAAGAATCGCCGGATCTGATCCTGCTGGATGTCATGATGCCGGAACTGTCCGGGTTCGAGGTCATCAAGAGGATCCGTCAGACCAGCAACGTGCCGGTCATCTTTCTGACGGCCAGAACAGAAGAGGTAGATACGGTCCTGGGACTGGAACTGGGGGCGGATGACTATGTCAGCAAGCCTTTCAAGGTCCGGGAGCTGATGGCACGTGTCCGTACCAATCTGCGCCGACAGTCCGTTGAGGAGAAGAAACAGGGCAGCCTGACCGCCGGGGACCTGACGATCGATGAGGATCATTACGAGGTCATCAAGCGGGGCGTCACACTGGATCTGACCTTGCGTGAACTGGAATTGCTGAAATTCTTCATGACCCAGCGGGGCCAGATCTTCTCGCGCGAGGACCTTTTGGAAAAGGTCTGGGGATATGAGTATTTCGGCGATGTACGTACCGTCGATGTAACGATCCGCCGCTTAAGAGAAAAGATCGAGGATGTGCCGGGAGAGCCGGAATACATCCTGACCAAACGCGGCGTAGGCTATTATTTCAACGAAAAGATCTGAACTTAAAAGAGGAGTATCGTGGGCAGCATCAAATGGAAGCTCGTGCTCCTGTATGTGATCCTGGTCGTGTTCGTCATTGTTGTTTCAGGTTTCTATATCATTCTGAACGTGCAGAGGAACGCGTACCAGGATACCTTTACAGAGCTTGAGTATACGTCGGACCGCATAGTCGATACACTGGAAACAGCCAGCCTGGATGAAGAGAGTGACATCCAGGCTATCTTTGCTGATGTCATCAGTGCGCTGATGCTGGAATCCGTTAACGTAGATACCAAAAATATCTACCTGCTCACGAGCGAGGGTGACCTCGTGTACTACCGGGACGCTGCGCTCAATCAGGCGGATCTGGCCTCCAGGGCCATCATGGATGCCATGGCGGGCCATTCGTCTACGAAGCTTTATGTGCATCAGATCAACGAGGGAGAGGAAACGATCTCGGTCGGTGATTATGCCGCGGCGTTTACCATCAAAAATACAGCCGGAGAGCGTACAGGTTATATCCTGTTCATTCGGCAGACGATGGGGGAGGTCAACGCCACCATCTACAACACCATGATCATCATCATCACCGTCTCCCTGGTCGCGATCCTGATCGCGGGCGTGCTGGCCTTTTTCCTGGCTGGCACGATCTCCAACCCCTTGCGCCGTCTTACGCGCCGCACGCAGGAGATGGCAAAGGGCAATCTGGAAGCGGCGGAGATCCGGACCATCTCCCGCAACAACCGGGATGAGCTGACGGAGCTGGAGAGCAACTTTGCCTACATGGGCAGGGAGCTTAGTTCCATGCTGCGTGAGATCAACAATGAAAAGAATAAGCTGTCCACCGTCTTCACCTACATGGCGGATGGACTGGTGGTGTATGATACGCAGGGACACATGGTGCAGAGCAACCCGGCGGCGGCCCGCCTCATGGGAGACCGGATCCTGTATGATGATTTCGACACGATCTTCGCGCCGCACCGCATCGAGGAATACCTGCAGGCAGAGGAACGTACGCACACGGCCCTCATGCAGGTCGAGGATTCCTATATCAACGCCATCTTCGTAGAATACAAAGAGGAAGAGGAAGATGCCCAGGCGGCCGGCCTGATCGTCGTTCTGCAGGATACGACGGAGCAGAAGCAGGTCGAAGAGATGCAGAAAGAGTTCGTGGCCAACGTATCGCACGAGCTCAGGACGCCGATCACCACCATCAAGAGCTATGTTGAGACTTTGATGGATGGAGCCAAGGATGAGCCGGAGATAGAAGACCAGTTTCTGCATGTCATCAACCATGAGTCGGACCGCATGACCCATCTGATCTCCGAACTTCTGGAACTGTCCCGCATCGACTCGCGCCGCATCAAGCTGAATCTGGAGCCGCTCGATCTGACGGAGCTTATCGGACGCAGCGTCTTCGAGCACCGGATCCTGGCGGACCGCAATCAGCAAACGCTGGAGTTTACGGGGGATGACAAGCCGGTATACATCCTGGCTGATGAGACCCGCGTGGAGCAGGTCCTGCGCAATCTGATCACGAATGCCATCAAATACTCTCCGGAGAAAGCCTCCATTACGCTGGGACTTCGTTTGCGGGCACAGCGGGTGGAAGCATTCGTCAAGGATACCGGAATGGGCATTGAGAAAAAAGAGCAGGAGCGGATCTTTGAGCGCTTTTACCGGGTCGATAAAGCCCGGTCCCGTTCCATGGGCGGCACCGGACTGGGGCTCGCGATCGCGAGAGAGATCATGGACATGCACCATGGTGATATCTGGGTCGAGAGCGATTTAGGCAAGGGTTCGACCTTCTGGCTCAGTTTTCCGCTTTTGGATCCAAACAACCCGAGCACTCCGCCCAAGGAGTGGCCGGAAGAGAATGAGGAGGCCTCCGATGCGTAAGAAGGTCTTCTTTTTCCTGTGCATCTGCCTGTTGTGGAGCCTGCCCATCGGCCTGATGGCTGTGGAGGGAGGTCGGGAGGATCCGGCCCTTGGCGGGGATCAGCTGCTTATGGAAGGTCCTGCGAACGAGATCCTTTCTCTTACCCTAAGTCAGGATTATACCGATCATACCTATTACACCTTTGACAAGACCCTTTTGCTGAGCGGCACGGCGGAAGCCGGCGCTTTAGTGCGGGTATTGGTCTATACCTTGGATGAAGGCTCGGAGCCGATCCTCTGGTATCAGGAGGAGAAAGAGGTCGGCCCTTCCGGTTTGTTCCAGGAAAATGTGTCGCTTTCCCTGATCGGAAAGCAGTGGATGCTGATCGGGGTGGAGGATTCCTCCGGTCAGGCAAGCCGGATCTATGAGATCGAGCGAAAAGCGGAAGATACGTTGGAAGAGCTGATCGATTATGATCTCAATATTTATGAGGACTTTGGACGATGAGGGGGAAGATCATGCGCTTCCTGCGCAATGTGTGGGTGCAGCGCATAGGATATACTTTGATCATCACTACCTTGATCGTGGGCACCTTTTATCAGATCTATGATCTGTGGTCCCTCCTGAGTACCCGCACGTCGGACAAACCGATCATGGGCAACGTGGAGCCGGAGGAGGAAGCCTCGATCCTGACGCCCTTTGAGATCTTCCTGACGTATGACGGAGAGACTTACGCGCGCGTAACCGCTATGTCGGGTCACTATGCCTCGCTGTGGAGCCGCACGCGCAGCCTGATCGAGCGCATGGCGGTGCGGGATCCGCAGGCTGTGCCTGTAGAGGAAGAAAGCACCAAAGGAACGATCGTACTCTCTTATGCCTGTCCGCTGGAGGAGACGGTCTTAAGCGAGACCTTAGGCATCCAGATGCCCGGCGCCAGCGTTCGTGAGATCCGGGTGGTCCCGGCGGCTTCCCGTTTGGAGAAGCCGGCCTTGTATTTCAAGAATGAGGCGGATGACGTCCTGTACCGCGTTACCGGGAATGTCACTTATTCCACCTTGTCCAACCGACGCTTGATCCAGACCTTTCAGGAACTGGCGCCGCAGCTTTCCTATGACCATCTGAATGCCGCGAAACGATTCCCGGGCCGGTTCGATGACAATGTCTATGTCAAACAGCTGGAAAGTGTCGGAATGTATTATATTCCTACAGTCAAGCGCTCCTTCCTGGATGAGGACGGGAATCTGGATACAGAGGCGGCCGCGGCCTACTGCCTGCACTTCTTCAACCACCCGGATGTGGCCAAGGCCGTGGAAGGATCGGACAACTTTGTCTGGTACGCGGATGAGAAGCGCACAGTCCGTTATGACACCACGGGATTGCTGCAGTACGTGGCGACGCAGGAGATCACGGAAAAAACGTCGGTCGGATTGCAGGAGGCGTTCCGCCTGGCGACAGGCTTCCTTTTAACAGATCTGGTGGAGGACGGGACCCGGCTGCAGGAAGTCTACCTCTATGATTATGAGATCGAAGACGGACGCTACACGTTCCGGTGGAATTACGCGTATAACCACATCCCCTTTGCCATGAATGAGGAGAATCGGACAAAGACAGAGCTTTCAGCTCCGATCGAGGTCATCATAGAAGGGTCTCAGGTGCGCTACTACCATCGCTATCTTTTGGATAAGAGCATGGAAGCGGACAAGATCTGCCGTATCCAGGAGACATTTATCGACGCGCTGGACCATATGCCGGGCAAATTCCCGGATGCTCCGATCGACTGCTTCCGGCTGGAGTACGCAGAGGAGGAGAACGGGGTCGTGCTTTACTGGCGTGTCGACGCCGGTGAGGAGTCCAGGCGCTTCAAGGCGCAGGAGGTTCGTGTATGAATTGGCGTGTCATCAGGTGGATCCTGGTCATCATCCTGCTGATCCTGAACATTGGCCTGTTCGGCTATTCCGTCTATCAGAAACGGCAGTTGTATGTTGTACCAACAGAACGGATCGAGTATGTGAGGGAGCGTTTTGAGGAGTGGGGCTATCAGCTGCCTAAAGAGATCTCCAGAAGGCAATATCCGAAAAAGCGTCTGATCCTGGAGGTCACAGACCTGGAGGACCGGGCCAATGCCTTCTGGTCAGAGGATTATGAAAAGTCCTACATGCCGGGTTCCCGAATCCTGTATACCTGCGGCACGCAGACCTTGACCGTGGACCGTGAGCAGAGCAGTATGGTTTTTACGGAGAATGATCCGGATTATCAGAACGCGGATACGCTTACGGACGCGAAGGTCGAAAGGACCGCCCGTGAGCAGGCGCAGTCTATGATGAACAACAAAGATCTGATCCTGGTCCGCGTATTAAGCGACGATGTGGGGACCCGCATCTATTATTTCTGTGAAAAATATAAAGATGATATTCTGTTCGCGAACCGGGCCATCATTACAGTCACTTACGGAGCCGTGGTGCGCGCTAGCGTATCCCAGTTTACGGTCAGAGGCTATGAGGATACGGCCTACGCGGTCTATCCCATCGATGAGCTGCTCTACAGCTGTCTCAGAACGCTGGGACAGGCGGAAGAGGGGACGCAGCTGAATCTGAACTATGGATACGCGATGACTGGCCAGGAGGATGAAGTCTTCTACTGCACCCCTTCGGTCTGGATCGGAAAGCCGGATGGGACCGGTCTGATGGTCGACCAGCTGACGGATAAAAGCAGCGATCTGTTTTAACATCGAAAAATGGCTTGCATTCGGGCGTTTAGGGGTTTTAGCAAATCAGATATTGCCTTTTCCGGGATTCAGTGTTATAATATGGAACTGAGCAACAGACATTGACCCGTGTTACATATATATTTGCGGGTAACTAACAACTCTTTGAAGGGGAAACGTATGGATAAATTGGTGATTCATGGCGGTCGCCCTCTTAAGGGCCGCGTCCAGATCAACGGGGCCAAGAACGCTGTGCTGCCCATCCTGGCAGCGGCGCTTTTAGCAGATGATATCGTAATCATTGAAAATATACCCAAGATCGCAGATATCGACAATATGGTCGAGATCGTGCGTTCTCTGAAAGTGAATGTAGAATATTTAGACGAGCATACCCTTCGGGTCGATAGCCGCGGCATGGTCAACAGCTGCGCTGATTCCGAAGCGGTTCGTAATATGCGTGCGTCTTATTATTTACTGGGTGTTCTTCTTGGCCGTTTTAAGTATGCGCAGGTATCCTTCCCGGGTGGCTGCGATTTTGGCGTGCGTCCGATCGACCAGCACATCAAAGGATTTGAGGCTCTGGGAGCCGAAGTAGATGCAAAGAGCATCATCGAGATCAAAGCGCGTGAGCTGCGCGGCACCAACATCTTCCTGGATGTCGTCAGCGTTGGCGCTACCATCAATATCATGTTGGCTGCTGTACTGGCCAAGGGAACTACGGTCATCGAAAACGCGGCTAAAGAGCCGCACGTTGTCGATACCGCCAGCTTCTTGAACAGTATGGGCGCGGATATCAAAGGCGCCGGTACGGATGTCATCCGTATCCGTGGCGTCCAGAAGCTGCATGGTTCCACCTACGCGGTCATTCCGGATCAGATCGAAGCCGGCACTTATATGGTGGCCGCGGCTATCACCGGTGGTGATGTCACCGTTGAGAACCTGATCCCGCGTCATATGGAAGCGATCACCGCCAAGCTCAGAGAGAGCGGTGTCAAGGTCTATGAAAAGGGTGACAGCCTGCGCGTTATCAGCGAGGGCATCCGCAAAAAGCCCGTCAAGATCAAGACCCTTCCCTATCCGGGCTTCCCGACAGACATGCAGCCCCAGATGATGGCTTACCTGGCCACCATTCCGGGCACCAGCATCGTCAATGAAAGTGTTTATGAAGGACATCGGTTCAAGTATGTCGAGCAGTTGAAGCGCATGGGCGCCAACATCGATGTGGAAAGCCACATTGCTATCGTTGACGGCGTTGCCGAATTGGTCGGAACGGATGTCGAGGCTACGGATCTGCGCGCCGGCGCGGCTATGGTCCTGGCCGGTCTGGCCGCTGTAGGCGATACGGTGGTCACCAATATCAAGTATATCGACCGCGGATATGAGCGGATGGTGGATAAGTTCAACAGCATGGGCGCCAACATTGAGCGTGTCCATGAAAAGACACCGATTCCGATCCGTCCCAGACAGCAGGCAGGATGAAGGTCACATTGATCACGGTCGGCCGCATCAAAGAAGCTTATTTAAAAGACGCTGTGGCGGAGTATGCCAAGCGTCTTTCTGCTTATTGCAGCCTGCAGGTCATCGAAGTGGCCGATGAGAAAACAAAGGAAAACATGACCCAGGCGCAGGCGGACCAGCTGCTGCACAAGGAGGCGGAGCGCATTCTGGCGCGCATTCCGGAAGGAGCGTACGTCGCCGCGCTTTGCATCGACGGGAAGCAGCGGGATTCCGTGGAGATGGCAGATTGGATCTCCTCCCTTACCCTGCGGGGCATCAGTCATATCGTGTTTCTAATCGGAGGCTCGGTAGGACTGGATAAAGAGGTCATTCGCCGGGCGGATGAGAAGATCAGTTTTTCAAAGCTGACATTCCCTCATCAGCTGATGCGCGTCATCTTTCTGGAGCAGCTGTACCGGTGGTTCAAGATCATCAAGGGAGAACCTTATCATAAGTAACAGGAGTACCAAAGTATCATGAAAAAATCATTATTGATCGTTTTATTGGCATTATGCCTTGTCCTGGCAGGCTGCGGAAGCAGCAAAAAGGACGCGTCCGAAAGCAAGGAGCCGGAGAGTTCTGTAGAAGAGTCTTCGGAAAGCAGCGTGGAAGAATCATCAGAAGAATCTTCCGTGGAGGAGAGCTCGAAAGAAGAGTCTTCCGAGGAAGAAAGCTCTGTCCAGGAATCTTCCGAGGAGGAATCCTCTGAAGAAGTGAGCGAAGAATCCTCGGAAGAAGAGTCTGCTCAGGAATCTTCTGAAGAAGAAAGCTCCGGCGAGAGGACCAATCCGATGTACGAGGAGTTCGCGCAGGAAGAGCCGGAGGACGCCCTGGTCCTTCTGTTCAATGAGCCGGACGGAGAAGTGCTCTATGCGGTAGCTATTTCCGATCAGTTCAACGTTGCGGCCTTTGACCAGATCATCATCCTGCCCAAGTACGAGCATATGTCTCTGACCCTGTGGTCTCTGAAAACAGAAATGCAGGAAGATGGCGAGGAAGAAAAGCCTGTCCAGGTCCATGATGAGGTCCTGTATGAGATAAGCGATACCACGGACCGCACCGCATTGTATACTTCTATCGAACGAGTTGAAGACGCGCCGCATTATGCCCTGGAAGTAAAATCCGAACATGGCAACGCTGAATATGTCTTCACATTCAACGCGGACGGCAATCCGGAGTATGAATATATCACGGCAGAGAAAGAAGAAGAAAAGACTGAAAAATAAGGTCTGCCATCGATAAACTGTGTATAAAGCAGAGGGGAGAGGATCCATGAAAGCACTGGTACTGATCAATGAATCAGCCGGGACCGGCAAAATGGGCAAGGAATGTTTTACCATTATCGATCATCTGGCGAAATCCGGTTATGAGCCCACGGTATACCCGATCGCTCCCAAGGCGGGCCTTACTTCTGAAAAAATCATGGAAGGCCGCGATGGGCAGTTTGATCTGATCGTCTGCGCCGGCGGAGACGGGACCCTGAACCATGTCATAGACGGCCTGGTAAAACTGGAACCGCGCCCGATCCTGGGTTACATCCCGGCCGGCAGCACCAACGACTTTGCCAAAGGCATGGGCATCACCGGTGACATTAACCGGATCCTGCGTATCCTGACCGAGGGAGAAGCCTTCGCCTACGACATCGGCGCCTTCAATGACCGCCATTTCAATTACGTCGCGGCCTTTGGCGCCTTCGTAGAAATCAGCTACGCGACGGATCAACGCTATAAAAACATGTTCGGCCATGCGGCTTACATCCTGAACGGGATCAGCAAGCTGCAGGAAAACATCTCCTACAGCTGCCACATGCGCGTCGAGATCGATGATCATGTGGAAGAGGGAGACTACCTCTTCGGCGCCGTTTACAGCACCATCTCCATCGGAGGCATGTCCCTGCGCGGAGAGATGCGCAGCGAATTATGCGATGGAGAGCTGGAACTGCTCCTGGTCCGCAAACCGAATAACATCGTAGAAGTGGAGCAGATCGCCTCCAAGCTTCTCTCCGGCCGCACAGACAGCCCCTACCTGGTCTTCCGCAAGATCAAAAAAGCCTCCTTCCACTGCGACCAGCCCGTAAACTGGACGCTGGACGGAGAGTTCGGCGGCTCCGTCACCGACGCCGAGATCGAAGTACAAAAAGAAGCAATAAAGATCATGACACCTTAACGAGGGGCCCCCATCCGGAAAAACCTCGGATCTTAAGGATCCGCAAGGTTTTTCCGGATGGGGGCCCTCGTTTGTTCTATCTGGATCACAGCGGCGATATCCAATACCACGGCACCTGGCCCAACTAAACTCCCGCAAACAAGTGCCCTCACCGCAAAACCTTGCAGATCCAAAAGATCTGAGGTTTTGCGGTGGGAGCATTTGTTTATTCTATCTGGATCAGAGCGCGTGAAATGAACCAGTTGTCCCGGATGTCCATGGTTAAGGCGCCGTGGTTGCGTTCTACACAGGCTTGGATACTTTTGATACCATATCCGTGAAGGTGGTGGTCGTTTGATTTACTTGTTTGGAGTTCCTGATCCAGGCGAATAGAACCAGGAATGATCGTATTTTCGCATGTAAAACTGATAAAATCTCCTTTTTTTTCTATAGAAAACCGAATCTTGCGCTCGGCAGGATCTTTTAACTTCATACATGCTTCGATGGCGTTATCCATTTGATTTGCTATGATCGCACAAGTATCAGAAGGAGAAACAGGAATCTTCTTAGGATAAGAAATGAAGTAGTTCAATTCGATCTCGTTTTCTTCTGCTCTGGTAATCTTGCTGTTCAGGACAGCATCTATGATCGGATCACCGCTATGGCTGAGGGAGTATTGCTGAGTATGGTTATGAAGTAAGTCTTCGATAAAAGGCTTCACTTCTTCATCGGGAAGGTTCTGCATCGTAAGCAGATGATTTCTAAAATCATGAGAGACTTTTCGCAGTTCTTCATTTTTCTCTGCGATCATCTCATAACCTTGCCGCACGGAATGGTTCAGGGTCAGCAGAACATCGTTATTGAGTTTCTCTGATTGTAATCTGGCATGAATAGAGACAAGCAATAATATTGTGAGTTCACTGAGAAATATGAATCCAAAAATCGAGAGAATCAGGATTTGGGTAATCACCACAGATCCCTTTTGAATCTGCCATAATAAGAAACTGATAAGTAAAATGGCAAAGACGGATACCAGAAGGATCCATATCTTGTATTTTTGATCCAGTCGATAGAGGTTTTTTATAGGCTTATGCAGAAGCAGGATCAGACAGAAATAAGTAATGATCAAAGATACAGTAAGAAAACAGGCAACTCTTGGAGAGAGGGATGAATGTGTGATCCCACCCAAGGGGTGCAAAGTGATCGGCATGATCATCACCGGCATGAAAACAAATAATAAAAAGGTATAGCTGAACAAAGAAAAGAATTCAGCCAAAAAAGCACCAACTAGTGAGACATCCGGCTTTTTACAAAACCAATACCCGAAAACAAAGAGAAGTAGAAGCCGAATGAAAACTGCAAGGTAAAGACTGACGGTTAGTTCTGCCGGCACAGATAGAGTCAAGTAAAAAATACAGAAAACGATGGCGGCGATGATCAGATCTTCTCTCTTTTTGATTCGTTGATTCGTAACGAAAATCATAATGAAGAATAAGAAGACCGATTCAGATAAACTACGAAGGATAAAAAGAACTGATGAAAGGTTCATGCGCATCTCCCTTTATGATCGCCAGTTGCGGCTGATCGCTTCCCGGATCTCAGCGATTCGATTCTCGCTGAAAGGTAGTTTGTCCCCATTAAACAGTACGAGTCTGTCAGCATCGATCCTTTGTACGTACGATAGATTGACAAAGGATCGTCGGTCCAGCATAATGAAAGATGCATTATGAATAGCATCGTATAATTCTTTTACCCCTCGTGAGTCAAACATAGTTTCTCTTATAGTATGGACCGCAAGCAGGCGTTTATCCTTTTGAACATAAATAATATCAGATACCGGAACATTGATAGTACTATGATAATAACTGATCTGTATACAGTTTTTGATCAATGCATCATACTGCTGACAAGCAAAAGCCAGAGCTTCCTTCATAAATGAAAGATCATCGCCCTTAAGGAGAAACCGCTTGGCATCCACCCGGTATCCTACCGTCGCAAATTCCATATGTGATGTGTAAAAGAACACCATTGCATATGGATAAAGTTTGTGGATCTGATCAGCCAGATCGATTCCATTGATACCAGGCATATCTATATCCAGAATATACAGATCAGCTTTAGCCTTGTCTTCAAGGTCAAACATCAACTGGTGACTGCTTTGATAAGGAGTGATCGTATAGGGCAGATCAGTAGTTTGATCAAGGATCTGCTCCACATGTTTTGCTAAAGAAAGAAGGTCCTGGGAAGAATCTTCACAAAGTATGATTCTCATAAATGGTTCTCCTGATAATTGTTTATACCGATTGTATCACAATCAAAAAGTGAAAAGAAGCACCCGTATTGAATTGGTCAAATTCAGGTATCGAATTCAATACCAAGATTTAGCCAATTCAAACAATAGAAAAATCGTTGGTTCAAAAGCTGATATAATGATAATCAAAAGAGAAGTGCACGGATCTATATTAATAAGTGTATTATATGCTGAGATGTAAAGGGGAGGCAAAACATATGCGATCAAAAATAACATATCTTTTTATGATTCTTATCCTGTTCTTGAACCTGTGTGGATGCGCTAAGTCCGCACAGAGCAATGAAAACACCCAATATATCGGCATTCATACAGATTATCCGGTTGTGACATCTTTGGAAGACATGCGGAAAGTATCGACCTATATCCTTGTAGGACATTTCAATGGAGAGTACGAGACCTGGAATATGGCCAGGAACCCGGAAAATCTGAGCGAAGAGGATGAAAAGAACCGGGTCGAAGGGCGACTGTATCAATTTGAGGTGGAAAAGGTCCTGAGAGGAGATGTGACGGAGAAAACAGTAGCCGTTAATTTCACATATTCCAAAGCGGTAGAAAGTATCGTATCGAATGCGGAAATCGACGAGGAAGGGAACATCACGAAAGAAGCAACTGAAAGCAAGACCTATAACTATACGGTACAGGATCCACTGTTCATCGAACCTTCAACGACTGATACCTATATTCTGTTCCTCTTGAAAAACAGCCAGCAGAACAATTACTATGGAGCAATCGAACCGTTCCGGATCCGGCTGGAGGGAGACAAGGCCGTGCTGGAAACAAACCTGACATCAGGGAAAACGGCTCAGGAGACCGTCACCATGGAGGATGGGCAGGTGTTCGTTGTGAACATGGATGTTCCGACAATAGAGGATTTTATTAGTGGACAAAATGCAGAGGAAATAATGGATTTGTTGACCAGATAGCTGTATTTCGAATCCGGTATAATTTCTTGGTTTATCAATTAACGATAGAGAAACCTCATATTAGGAGTTTTACTATGAAAAAGAAAATTATAATCATCATTGGTCTCATCCTGATCGGTGGGATCAGCGCTTTTCTTGCGCACAATATGACACAAAAAGCTGCTGAGTCGGAGATAGAACTGAATTTCAATGACTTCATTCAGGAAGACGGTAGTTTCCGCTTCGATGACTCCGCTTACGGTATGACACTTCAAGAAGTGGAAAAAATAGAAAACATTCAATTCCCGGATATTCCTTATGAATGTGAAGAATGGGCAAGCGGAGTTCTTCCAAATCACCCGGAAGAAGTATATGATTATAAAACCGAACCCTATCAAGGAAGTGTTCAGTATACTGCATACGTTAATGATAAGCCACTGCGTGTGACTTATGGTAACTATGTTGGATACATGCTTTATCAGTTTAAGGGCAATGAGCTTTCCTGGGTCATGGTGATCTTCCGCAATCAGCCTTCTATTCGTGATTCAAAAATGGATTACAGCGCAGGAGAGAATAACGTAGAAGAGATCTATGATCAAATCAGTGAGGATCTGACTGAACTACTAGGACCTTGTGAGCATCCGGATGAGAAAAGACTTTCTAAATCCTGGCACTCTGAAACTGAAGATGCCAACGGATATCGCTCATCTATCGGAGTGCTGCGTCAGTACAATGACATGAACCCCGAACAAAGCACCATTATTTTTGCGGTATATCGAAATAAACTCGAGAACGGTAGCTGGACCGACTAAACTTCGCAAACGAGAACCCCCTTCCTGAAAAACCTCGGATCTTAAGGATCCGCAAGGTTTTTCCGAAGGGGGGCTCTCGTTTATTATATCTGGATCAAAGAGTCATGGCCTTCTCAATATACTATACCAAGCTCTGTGCGCGGTAAAATGATTTTGCCATCACATGGTAAGGAAAATTTTACACGGCACGGTAAGCAGTTTTTTACATAGGTTGGTAAG
>ONBQ01000172.1 GCA_900316145.1 uncultured Eubacteriales bacterium | reverse complement strand
CACTCCGAAACTCACGGAGATCAGCCTTCCACAATCTCTGGAAAAACTGGACTACATGGCCTTTGGAGGTTCCGAACAGGAAAGCCTCAAAGGAAGTCCCTTTACTCTCCGGATCGGACCGTCTCTGACAAACTTCAACGGCAACGCCGTCACGGATCTGAATGTGACCGCGTTTGAGGTCGATCCAAAGAACCCGGCCTATGCTGCTTTGGATGGTTACCTGGTCGACAAGACAAAGACCACTTTGATCGCCATACCGAGCGGCCTGAGCGGCACCGTGCATCTGCCTGACGGACTGGAAACTCTCTATATGGGATGCCTGTCCGGAGCTGGACAGATCACCGATCTGTACATTCCTGATTCCGTAACGGAAGTTGACTCCCTGGATATCCCGCATGAATATGAAGATGGCAACTGGATCTATTCCATCACGCTTCATGTCGGCAAGGGGTCCGCAGCGGAACGCTATTGTATCGATTATGAGATCCCGTATAAGAACAAATAATGAAAGGAAATAACTTCATGGAACAGATCTACAACCCCTATCTTCCGCTCATCGAGTATATCCCTGACGGAGAACCTTACGTATTTGGTGACAGAATCTACATCTATGGCAGTCATGACAGGGCGGGTGGCGAGAAATACTGTGAAGGCCATTATCAGGTATGGTCCGCCCCGATCGATGATCTGAAGAACTGGCGCAATGAGGGCGTCAGCTACCGCCGCGATCAGGACCCCAGCAACGCAGCCGATCAGATGCAGCTTTGGGCTCCGGATGTGACGTTGGGACCGGATGGACGGTATTATCTGTATTATTGCTACAGCTTCTATCCCGAGATCGGTGTCGCGGTCGGTGACAGTCCGGCCGGCCCGTTTGAATTCTACGGTCATGTACACTATCCGTCACATATCCTCGGCGGCAAGACCGTACAGGAAGGCATGGTGTTTGACCCTGCTGTTCTGACAGACGACGACGGCCGTGTCTACCTGTACTATGGCTTCGCTCCTGCATGCGAAAAAGAAATGCTCCTTCCGGAGTTTACGGAAGAAGAATTGGCCCAGATGCCGCCTGACCTGCGCGCACGGGTAGAACATATGAGAAACATGCCTCCGCTGGGTGAAAACTCCATGGTCGTTGAATTGGAAGCTGACATGGTAACGGCCAAAGAAGAGCCCCGCGTTCTTATTCCCGGCGGACACCATACAGCCGGCACCGGCTTTGAAGGACATGGTTTCTTTGAAGCCAGCTCCATCCGCAAATTCGGAAGCACCTACTATTTCGTTTATTCCAGTCACAAAAGCCATGAACTGTGCTATGCGACCAGCGACAAGCCGGACAGTGGTTTTGTATACGGCGGCACCATCGTATCCAACGGTGATATCGGACTGGAGGGCCGTGACAAGCCGGTCTATCCTCTCGGCAATAACCACGGCGGTCTGGTCAAGATCGGGGATGACTATTACATTTTCTATCATCGCCAGACCAACGGAACTGAATTCTCCCGCCAGGGCTGCGCGGAAAAAGTGGAGATCGGACCCGATGGCAGCATCCATCAGGTTCCTATCACCAGCTGCGGTTTGAATGGCGGCCCGCTGGATGCTTCCGGCCTCTACCCGGCTTCCATCGCCTGCCATCTGACAGATCCTACCGTTGTGAACAAGATCGACTATCAGAGCCCCGTCATGAGCACGCAGGTGAAAGTGACGGAACAGCAGAACCAGTCCTACATCACTCTCATAAAGGATGAGACTACGGTCGGATACAAGTATTTCGCGTTTAAAGGCTCTACGAACCTCCTTCTCGAGCTGCGCGGCACGTTTTCCGGATCGATCATCATCAGCCATGACGAAGCTGGAGACGATGTGATCGGAAAGCTTACCGCGAATGTGGATACCGAAAGCTGGCAGATCCTTAAGACCCCCGTTGAGGCGAAGACAGGGTGCCTCCCGTTATATATTCATTTCAAAGGCAAAGGCTCTCTGGATCTGAAGAGTTTGGGATTCTGCGATTGATCTTCTTCGCTTGAGCAGCATTGCTTAAAGAATAAAAAAGCTTCCGAAGTTCCCACTGTTGATACAGCAGGGCTTCGGAAGCCTTTTTTGTATTTCTAAACGATTGGGGCATGATCACAGCTTGATGCCGGCTTCCTGAAGAGACCGGATCAGCTGTTCATAAGACTGGAATATATGCCCCTGGAACCCAAGATCTGTGGCAGCTTCCACATTCTCCGGAGTATCATCGATAAATAAACACTCCTCCGGCTTCAGATCATAGATCGAGAGGAGCTTTTGGAACATGGCGGGGTCCGGTTTCGTAAGGCCGACTTTAAACGAAACCACCCCTCCGTCCATAAATGGCATAAAGGCTAAAGATTCCGCGCACTCATCATAAGCCTTCCTGGAATAGTTGGAAAGATAAAAAACCGCATAACCGGAATCTTTCAGACTTTTGACCAGATCGATAGCAAACTCCTTCATAACAAGCATTCCGCTCAGGTCCGCGTAGGCGGCCCTGAGTTCTTTTTCTATATCCGGATCCGCTTCCGCAAATCCCTTAAGCGTTTCTTCTTCTGTGACCTCTCCTCTCTCAAACCGGCCCCAATATGGGCTCATGAGAGACGCTTTTAAGATCCTCTTGATCATAGGGCCGTCAAACCCTTTTTCAGCAAGAAATTCTTTAATACGGTAATCGGCCAGCACCCCGCCGATATCGAATACGATATTTTTGATCATAAAACCTCCGATCATCATTTACTTTCTGAAAACACTCACAAATACAGAAAGAAAAAGAGTGTGAAACCTTTTGATTTCACACTCTTTCAAGCGCGAGACGAGATTCGAACTCGCGACCCTCGCCTTGGCAAGGCGATGCTCTACCACTGAGCCACTCGCGCAAAGTAGCGGAGAAGAGACTTGAACTCCTGACACCGCGGGTATGAACCGCGTGCTCTAGCCAGCTGAGCTACTCCGCCAT
>ONBQ01000150.1 GCA_900316145.1 uncultured Eubacteriales bacterium | reverse complement strand
TTGAAAAATGCCTGCAATCCGCTTAAACAAAGGAAAAACCACCCTCTTGCGAAGGTGGTCCAAGATGTGAGCCGCGCGGGATTCGAACCCGCGACACCCAGATTAAAAGTCTGATGCTCTACCGACTGAGCTAGCGGCCCATCATGCCCAGAACCGGAATCGAACCAGTGACACGAGGATTTTCAGTCCTCTGCTCTACCAACTGAGCTATCTGGGCAGGTGTGCGAGACTTACGTTATAGCCGTTTCACACATGCAACGTGTATAATAGCATATCTCCGGGGCATTTGTCAAGCATTACCTTCAGGAAATCGTTTATTTTAAAGGTTTTTCTTTGATCCGGTAACTGGATTTGATCATCAACCAATGAATAAGCATGTCCTGTTTATGGGTCCAGCCAGTATTCTTACATGCTAAAACACGTTTGCTGCTGTCCTAAATCCAGGTAGTAGATTTCGGCGAAAGCGTAGAAAGAGACAATAATGAGATAAGTGACGGCTGATTTCAAGCGATGCAAAGAAAAAGATCTGCCACAGCAGCATATATGACAGATCTTAGTGAGCATTCTTTATTCGATCGTGAGGATGTCGTTGAAGCCGGTGACTTCAAAGATCTCGAGGACCATGTCGTTCGCGCCGCGTACGATCATGGTGCCGGATTTCTGGATCTGCTTCTGGGTCTTGAGCAGGACGCGCAGGCCGGCGGAGGAGATGTACTCCAGGTCGGAGAAGTCAAAGACGAGGTCGGTGATGCCTTCGAGGGCTGTGTTCAGGACGTCTTCGAGTTCGTTGACGGTGGTGGTATCCAGGCGGCCGGCTACCTTAAGGGTAAGGGTCTTATCTTCTTTTACTTGATTGATGGTCATGGTTTTGTCTCCTTAAAACTTCTTGTAGATGATCATTTCGACTTCGTTGCCGCGGATACCGACGCGGATCTCATCGGCGATGTTGGCCACGATGGAGCGTTCGAGCTCGTCCCATTCTTCCGGGGCTTCTTCTTCCTGGATGGATTCGCGGTATTTATTGAAGGACCACATGGCGGCGTCACCGGTGTAACCGAAGTTGACGGGGTCTTCGCTGGCATACATGAGGCCGGCGGAGAAGAAGTTGTCGTCCGTGTCATTCAACGGTTCGATCGCGCGTTCGAAGATCTCACGGATCTTGCCCATAATGCCTTTGGTGGAGGCATTTTTGCCGGTAGTTGCGTTGGAAATGAGTTTTTTGCGCAGTTCGGTGTTCATGACGGTGAGGGTCTTCAGGTGGACCTGGAAGGCGTTTTCTTCGTCTTCGATCCAGAAGTCAGCGTCATATTCGTTGGTCAGGCCGCGCATCATGCCCATGGTTTCTTCTGCCAGCAGTCTCAGCTGGAGGGTCTGTTTTACGTCGAGCTTTTTGAACGCGGCTACCGCTTCCGCCTGAGCCAGTGCTTTCTCGATATCCGGAGTTTCGCCATTGATGTGGATGACATCCGATTTCATATGAAACCTCCTTATTAATTGAACGATTTATAAACCTTGAATCGTTAACATTATAATATCAAAAATTGAAATTAGCAAGAAATACATGAAAAGATTTATACCAGCGGGCCGAAAAGCTTGATGATCCAGCCGATCACGCGTCGGAACATCGGCCGCTTTTTCAAGAATTCCGGGGTGACTTCTTCGCACAGAGCCTGGGTCTCGATAAAGTCCTGGTAAACGTCCTGCACGACCGGGGTGTCGTACATCCAGACCGCGTCCTCAAAATGGTGGTACAGGCTGCGGTAATCCAGGTTGATGGTGCCGACGATGGCCAGTTCATCATCACAGACGAAGGATTTCGCGTGAATGAAGCCCGGCGTATATTCGAAGACCCTAACACCGGCTCCGATCAGTTCGCGATAGTTGGACTGGGTCAGGATATGCACCAGATACTTGTCCCACTTGGCCGGGGTCAGGATGCGGATATCCACCCCGTTCTGCGCGGCTCTTTCCAGGGAGCGCATGATCTCGTTGTTCGGGATCAGGTAAGGCGTCGTGATATAGACATATTTTTTCGCCTTATCGATCATGTTGCAGTAAACGCTTGTGGGGACCGGGACCGGCGAGACCGGCGAGCTGCCGTACGGCGCGATGATACCCTCCGTCTCGGGCAGGGCGTGGTAGCGGTCCGGACGGTAATTGTCCTGGTTCTTACGGTTTTCGGCCGCGCTTACGAAGTTCCAGGTATTCAGGAACATGGCGGTCAGGTTCCAGGTGGCGGCGCCTTTAAGCATGACGCCGGTGTCTTTCCAATGGCCGAAGCGTTCTTTCACGTTGATATATTCATCCGCGATGTTGATGCCGCCGGTAAAGGATGTATACCCATCGATGACCATGATCTTGCGGTGCGTCCGGTTGTTCATCCGGAAGAAGATGAAGGGCACGAAAGGATTAAAGACGTAGCAGCGGATACCCTTTTCCCGCATCTTTTTATAATATCTTCGGGGCAGGGAATTGACGCTGCCGACATCGTCATAGATCATGCGCACATCGACCCCTTGGCGGATCTTGCGCTCCAGGATCTCCATCATCTGGTTCCACATCTTCCCCTCTTCAAAAATGAAGAATTCCAGGAAGACGTAATGTTCAGCCGCTTCCAGCTCCTTCAGCATGGCTTCATACATGCTCTCTCCGGAGGAGAAATAAGTGACCTGCGTCTGTCCCTGGGGGGAGAAACCGGCTTTCGTCTGAATAAAGGAAGCCTGCTGGCGGATCTCCTCGTCCTGAATATCCCGGACCCAGTCTTTTTCCACGGTGGCGTCCTGAATATTCAGCGGGATCCGACGCTTGCTCCATTTCGTGAGTTTCTGTCCGCCGACGGACAGGTATAGGATGCCGCCGAACAGCGGAGCGATCAGAATGGAGACCGCCCAGGCCAGCTTGAAACCCGGATCCGTGTTGTTGTTCACAACGATGACGGTCGCGATCAGGCTCAGGATGATGAGCGTGGCGTTGACATAGTAATAATAATCACTGAAGACCTGCAGGGTGGCCGCGATGAAAAGGAATTGCAGCAGGATCAGAACCGCGACGATGGTCAGGCGCTTAGAAAGAAGGTTAAACAGCTTGCTTAAAAACTTCACCGTTTTCTCTCCTTTCTTACAGCCCGACAAGGGCATTCGTAATTGTCTGCATTACTACATACACGCCATTGCGCAGGATGGACAGGGGTTTGTTCAAAAGACCTACGTACAGAATGACCATGAGAATGAACTGACCATAGCGTTCATACCGCATCCAGTAGGAATAGGCCGGCTCCGGCAGCACCGAGGCCAGCACCTTGGACCCATCCAGCGGCGGGAAGGGGATCAGGTTAAAGACGCCCAGACCAATGTTCAGCATCATGAAATAGTACAAAAACTGCAACAGGTAGACGAAAGCCTGATATCCCGCCTTCGTCTCAAAAGTGATGCTGTCTCCCACCAAGCGGCGCACCAGGCTGATCAGCAGACTGCCGATCAAGGCCAGGATGAAATTGGCGAACGGCCCGGCCAAAGAGACCAGGACCGTTCCTGCCTTACGATTTTTATAGTAATTGGGATTGATCTGCACGGGTTTGGCCCAGCCGAAGCCTACGAACAGCAACATCAGACTGCCCAACGGATCCAGGTGACGGATTGGGTTCAGGCTCAAACGCCCCGTCTGCTTGGGGGTAGGATCGCCCAGCCGATACGACACGTACGCATGGGACAGTTCATGCAGGACTATGGCAATGAGGATCGCCGGGACCGAATAGATCAAGCGCTCTAAAGACAAGAGCCCGCCTCCTTTTTACAGAATACAATATTTCTCCATATAATCTTCCATCAGAGTCAGGACCTTCGCGTATTCCGGCTGCTCTTTCAGGTATTCATAGATGTCCGTAACGGAGATGATGGAATGGACCTGGATCCCGAAGTCTTCGCTGACTTCCATGATCGCGGTCTTGCCCGGCGTCTGGCCAACCTCGCTGCGGTTGACGGAAATGAACATGTGACGCACGTCCACATCGCCCTGGGCCTTCAGAATGGGCAGGGTCTCGCGGATGGCCGTGCCGGCGGTGATGACATCTTCGATGATGATGATCCGGTCTCCGTCCGTGGGCTTGTAGCCGATCAGGCTGCCGCCTTCGCCGTGGTCCTTGGCTTCCTTCCGGTTAAAGAAGTACGGCTTGTCGATGCCATATTCCGTGTACAGGGCGGACGCGGTGGTGGTGACCAGCGGAATGCCCTTGTAAGCGGGACCGAACATGGCATCAAACTCTTCTCCGATCGTCTCCTTGACCAGGTTCGCGTAGAACCGGCCGAGGCCTGCGATCTGGGCGCCGGTCTTATAGTTGCCGGTGTTGACGAAATAAGGGCTTAAGCGGCCGCTCTTTGTGGTAAACTCTCCAAAGCGCAGTACATCAGCCTGCATCATAAACTCGATAAATTCTTTTTTTGCGGGTGTAATCATTTTCTGTATTTCTCCGGTGCTTGAATGTATAAGTTGTTTCCTTCAGAATCAATAACGACGGTCAGCGGGAAGTCCCGGACGGTCAGGCGGCGTACCGCTTCCGTTCCCAGATCCTCCCACGCGATCACTTCGGCGCTTTCGATGCGGCTGGCAAGCAAGGCTCCTGCCCCGCCGGTCGCGGCAAAGTAGACCGCTCCGTGTTCCTTCATGGCCTCCACTACGGCATCCGTACGCAGCCCCTTGCCGATCATGCCGGTCTGGCCTTCCGCGATCAGGCGCGGAGCGTAGGCATCCATGCGGCCGCTCGTGGTCGGTCCGGCGGAGCCGATCACCCGTCCGGGCGGGGCCGGCGTGGGACCGACATAATAGATCACCGCGTCGCGAATATCAAACGGCAGGGCTTCTCCCCGGTCCAGCCGCTCACACATGCGCTTGTGCGCCGCGTCCCGCGCGGTATAGATGGTCCCGGTCAACAGCACGGTGTCCCCGGCGTGGAGGGTCTTGACGATATCTCTGGTCAAAGGTGTCGTGATCTGCTTCATCGGGCCACCTCCTCTTCCTTGATGACGACCGTTTCATGCCGTGCGACATGACAGTTGATATTGATGGCCACCGGCATGCCGCCGATGTGGGTCGGATAGGTCTCGATGGCCAGCCACAGCGCCGTGGTCGTTCCGCCGAATCCCTGCGGGCCGATGCCTAAGCGGTTGACTTTTTCCAGAAGAGTTTTTTCTTCCTCCGCCCAGAATGGATCCTTCGCGTGTTCCCCGACGGGGCGCAGCAGCGCTTTTTTCGCGATATAGGCGCACTTTTCGAAGTTACCGCCAACGCCGACGCCAATGACCAGCGGCGGGCAGGCATTGGGCCCGGCCAGGCGGACAGTCTCCAGCACCGCTTCCTCGATGCCTTCGATGCCCTGGGCGGGCTTGAGCATGTAGATGCGGCTCATGTTTTCGCTGCCGATCCCCTTCGGCGCCACCGTGATCTTCACTTCTTCACCGGGCACGATCTCATAATGGATGATGGCCGGCGTGTTGTCCTTGGTGTTGACCCGGTCTATGGGGTCCCGCACAACAGACTTGCGCAGGTAGCCTTCCGTATAGCCCCGGCGAACGCCTTCGTTGATGGCTTCTTCCAGGTTCCCTTCGATGTGCACGTCCTGTCCGATCTCCACAAATACCACCGCCAGGCCGGTATCCTGGCAGATGGGCAGATGCTCCGCGCGGGCCAGCGCCGCGTTTTCCAGCAGCTGATCCAGGATCTCACACCCTACAGGGGATTCCTCCGTCTGGCGGGCCGCCCGGATCGCCTCTTCCACCGGCTGATTCAAGTCGGTATTGGCTTTGATGCAGAGCCGGGCCACCTCTTCGGTGATCCGGCTTGCTTGAATATTTCGCATAGTGGTCTCCTTATGCTTTGATCGTCTTGAGCTTTTCCGCCAGGCGCTGCTGATCTTCATCCGCCACTCTCATGAACGGATTGTCCAGCATATCCCGCAAGGTCGCCATTTCAGACGCGAAAGGCATGCGCTCGATGCCGGGCAGGACCTCCAGGATGGCCTGTCTGGCCTCTTCGTTGGCGAACAGTTCCTTCGTATAGGAATCAAGGGTAAAGCTCTTGCGGTACTCGCGGGTCAGCTGATAGGTCCAGCAGTAGGAACCAGGTCCCACTTCCTTGACCGCATCGTTGCCGCACTGGGTAAATCCATCCTTAAGTTCTTCGGCGCAGGCATCCGGCAGCACGACTGTCGCCTTGGCGCCAAAGGGCACGGTAAACTCCACACGCAGATGGGTCGGATCCTCGATCTTCCAGTAAGAGCGCAGCAGGCCTAAGGTCGTATTGACTTTGGCGTCGATCCACTGCAGGCGGTAGTCCGGCTGCGGCTTCAGGCAGATCTTCCGGAAACCGGGCTCTTCTTCTGACGGCTGGATGCCGGCCGCGTTGCGGTAGATCCACTCCTCGATGGAGCCATAGGCGTAGTGGTTCATGGAGTTCATCTCGATGCCGCTGATCTTGCCGTTCGGCAGGACGGAATTCCAGCGCTCCCAGATGGTAGTCGCTCCCATTTTGACTTCATAGAGCCAGCTGGGATAGTCATCATTCATGAGCAGGGTGTAGGCCACATCATTGTAGCCGTTTTCGGAAAGGACACGGCACAGATACGGCGTTCCTACAAAACCGGTCTTCAGGTGGAAATTGTTCTCTTTCAGCAGTTCATACAGGCGGCCGGCCAGGCGGACTCTGTCCTTCTCCGGCGCGATCTCCATGAACAGCATGACGACATAGGCTGTCATCGTATCCATGGCAAGCTTGCCGTTCGGCGTCAGATACTCATCGCAGACAGCCTTGCGGACCCGCTCCGACAGCGCGGTATAATAGGCCTCATCCTCCGTCTTGCCCAGCACATGGGCAGCTTTCGCGACCAGTTTGGCAGAGTAGCTGTAGTAGCAGGAGGCGATCATGTAAGGATCGGTGCCGCCCATGACACCGCCCTCGACCGGACCGTCCAGCGCCAGCCAGTCGGCGAAATGGAAGCCGGAATCCCACAGGCCGGGCCGGCCGGATTCCTTGTCCTTGCGCTCCATGTAGTCGACCCAGTCCTTCATGCTCTGGTACTGGTTCTCCAGGATGGTCTTATCCCCAAAATGCACATAGACCTGCCACGGGATGACCGTCGCGGCCTCGCCCCAGGCGGTGGAACCATCGCCCTGGTTGCCAACGACCGGCACCACATGCGGTACGCTGCCGTTCAGCTTGCTCTGCTCATAGAACAGATCATGGCCGAACTTGGTATAGAAGGCATAGGTATCAAAGTTGAAACTCGCGGTCCCGCAGAAGACCTGGGCGTCGCCGGTCCAGCCCATGCGCTCGTCGCGCTGCGGGCAGTCTGTCGGCACATCCAGGAAGTTGCCCTTCTGGCCCCATCGCACGTTGGAGATCAACTGATTGACCCGCGGGTCGGAAGTCTCGATGCACCCGGTCTCCTCCATGTCCGAATGAATGACCAGACCGCAGAAATCCTCGATCTTCGGCTCCGTCGGCCAGTTCTCCAGCAGTACATAGCGGAAGCCATAGAAGGTGAAATGCGGACGCACCACGCGCGCCATGCCATCCGATGTATAGGAGAATTCTGACTTCGCACGGCGCAGGTTGTCCCGGTAGAAACAGTCATCCTGCAGAAGCTCGCCGGTCTTGAATCCGACCGTCCAGCCCTTCGGCGCCTCGATCTTGAACTCCGGCCAGCCGACCATGTTCTGGCCCATATCCAGCACGGTCTCGCCCTTCTTCGTTTTCAGGATCTGCACCGGCGTAAGGCGCTCATGGCCCGTGATGGCCGGGCTTAAGCGGCCCTGCAGACGCTCGGTCCAGCCCTCGATCTCCTCGACCTCATAGATCTTTTCCGGGGCGGTGTAATCCTGGGTCTCTCCACTGTAGATGCTGCTGGCCATGATCTGGGAACTGCGCGCGGTCCAGGATGCATCCGTGCAGATGACCTCTTCCGTGCCATCCGCATAGGTCAGGTGCAGCTCGAAGATCGCGGCAAAACGGTCCCCATAGTTGTGCTCCCGATACTGCAGGCCGAACAGTCCTTTATACCAGCCATCGCCGAGCAGGATCTCCAGATCCGCCTCGCCGCCGGCCAAAAGTTCCTTTGTCACATCATAGGTCTGATACTGGATCCACTGATCATAGGCGTTGCAGCCGGGCATCAGATACTCATCGCCCACCTTCTGACCGCCGACGTACACCTCATAAACGCCCAGGCCCACGCCGTACAGGCGTGCCTGCGCCAGACCATCTTTAACGGAAACCGTCTTTTTCAGGATCGGATGCGGCTCACCTTCACCTACGATCGGGCTGATCCACTTCGCGGTCCAGGGCTCATACATCTTGCCGGTCTCGAACCAGGCCGTCTCGCTCTTGACGCCGTCCGCTTCCACCTGCCAGTAGTAACGGGTTCGCGGCTTCTGCTCGATGGGAGCCGGATAATAGAGCGGATCCTTAGCCGTCTCTTCACTCAGGATCTCTTCGAACTGAGCATCCTTCGCGATGCGGACTGTCATGGTGTTCACGGTCTTCGCATCCTCGATGACCCATGAAAGAATGGGACTTCCAAAGCCCAGATGGAACCCGATCGGGTTTGTCATATGATTGGTTTTAAGGCGTGTGATGTTCATTAATTGTTACCTTTCCTGAAAGAATTCGATCTCTTCACCGCTGGGCCCATAAACGAACGCGATGCGCGCCGGGAACGGCGGTTCACTGGGAATGCAGATGTCCTTCGGCTCGGTCTTGATGGTTGCCCCGTGCGCCAGCGCATTGGCCACATCCCCATCAACATCCTCGGAAACCAGGGCAAAGTGCGGGACCATCGCATCCGCCTTCGGATCCCCCTCTCCCTTACAGAAAAACTCGATCCGGCTGCCGCCGATATCGACCATCGTTGCGGTCGGCTCCTCCACCGGCCACACGCGCAGGCATTTCGCCCCTAAAGCTTCATAAAACTGGATAGCCTCCTGCAGATCTCTGACATTCAACGCTACATGGTGAAAACCGCTTCGTACTGGCATAATGGACTCCTTTTTGGTTAGATTAGCCTCTTGAACCTTAGCACATTAAGTATAAAACAAAAGACCCGGAATGGCAAGATTTTAGTTGCCTTCCAGGCCGTGTTCCATGGCTCATATCCTCATATTCTGACCTGCTCCAGGACGACCGCCCCGGTACCTACGGTCAGTTCTCCGGAGTATTCCACCCGGCGGATCTCACAGTCTTCCCCGATCTCCACATCTCTTCCGCGCACGACATCGGCTTTCACTGCTTCCAGGGAAATATCATCCCCTTCGATGGTCCCTACCTCAACGATCCCGGAACCAAGGCGCTTTCCGCCCATAAGTTTGCCCAAAAGGCCGCCCGCCTTGCTGCGGCGGATCCGGATCTCACTTCCTCCGATCTGCCCGATCTTAAGCGCCGTCCCCAGGGTGATCCCGCCGATGCAGATATCGACCTCTTCTGCATTCAAGAGACCCTTGATCTCTCCACCGCCGCTCATGTGGAATTCTTCCGCCTCTACATCTCTTTCGGCATTCAGGCCTCCGGAAATGCTCACCTCTCCTCCATATAAAGAATGGCATTTAAGGCTGCCGCTGACATGAATCTCCTCCCGTCCGGCCACATTGCCGTTGATATGAGCGGACCCCGAAACACTGATCTCTCCGCAGTCCACGTGCCCCTCGCTCCGGAAGCTCCCGGAGCAATGGAAATCATCCATGACCGTAAGCGTGCCTTCATCCCGGCAAGAGCCGCTGACATGGCAGCTTTGACACCACACCGGGCCCTCAAGCCTTCCGCTGCCGCTGATATGAATCTCGTTATAGTTTCCGCTTGCGACTCGTCCGCTTCCACTGATATGTACATCGTTTGCCATGATAGGATCCTCCTCTTTCGTAATTCCATTGTGATCGTCATACATTCTTGCCTCCTAACGGGACAGGATCTTCGCGATCTCTTCCGTAATATCCGTATCCCCATCCACCAGAATGCGCCGGATGTCAGAAGCTTTGAAGCTCCACCGCCCGTAAACGGTCTCCACTACCAGTTCTTTATCTGCCTGCGGCTGCGGTTTCAGTCTTTCGGCCAGTTCTTCCAAGGAAATACCATCCTTTGCGGCGATGATCATGTTGATGCGCTCGCAGATCACCTCTTCGTCGAAAAACGTTTCCTGCCCGGTAGGCGTGGACCGCTTGATGAACCATTCTTCCGGGATCAGCCCCATACGTTTCCACCGGTACAGGGCTCCGTAGGAGATCCCATAGCGCTTTAGCAGGTCTTTTTTTGAGATATATTTCGGTTCCATAGCTTCCTCTCTTTGTTACGTAACATTGTTATGTTTGTAATATACCATAACAATGTTACACTGTCAATATTAAGTTTTCTTTTTTTGTTGTGATTTTCATAAAACTATTATATAATGAACAAAGTCAATAATGCAGGGAGTCCTTCGGGCTCTCTATGGAGGTTAACATGGGAAAGAAAAAAACATTATGGGAGACCTACACCCCGGAACAGCTGGCCGCGGCCAACGCTTTCTGTGAGGATTACAAGGTCTTCATGTCCAATTGCAAAACAGAGCGCGAGTGCGTCAGCGGCATCATCGACCTGGCTGAGGAAAAGGGCTATCGCGATCTGAACGAACTGCTCAAGGAAGGTACCGAGCTTAAGGCCGGTGACAAGATCTATGTCAGCAACCGCGGCAAGATGATGATGCTGGTCCAGCTGGGTGAGTGCACCTTCAAGGAGCACATCAACATCCTGGGCGGCCATATCGACAGCCCGCGCATCGACTTAAAGCCCACTCCACTGTACGAGGATTCCGGTTTTGGTCTGATGAAGACCCATTACTATGGCGGCATCAAGAAGTATCAGTGGCTGGCGCTGCCCCTGGCCTTGCACGGTGTCATCGCCAAGAAAGACGGCCGCGTCATCAACGTTGTCATCGGTGAAGATCCGTCTGATCCGGTATTCGGCATCACCGATCTGCTGCCCCACTTTGATAAGGATATGCGCACCAAGCCCATCGGCACCGCCTTCACCGGCGAGGATCTGAACGTCAGCTTCGGTTCCATCCCGACAGAGGATGGGGAGGAAAGCTCCGTCCGCAAGAACATCCTGAACATTCTGAAGGAAAAATATGACATGGATGAGGAAGATTTCCTCTCCGCCGAGTTCGAGATCGTTCCGGCCGGCCCCGCGCGTGACTATGGTATCGACCGCGGCATGATCATGGCCTATGGTCATGATGACCGCATCTGCTCCTACACTTCCGCTCTGGCGCAGCTGGCCTACGCGGACACCGTTACCAAGCATACTCTGGTCTCCCTGCTTGTCGATAAGGAAGAGATCGGCAGCGTCGGCGCCACCGGCATGCAGTCCCGTTTCTTCGAAAACGCCATGGCGGAGATCATGAACCTGGCCGGTGAGTACACTGAGCTGAACATGCGCCGCATCCTGAGCACCGCGAAGATGCTTTCTTCCGATGTTACCAACGGCTTCGACCCGAACTATGCCAGCATCCATGACAAGAACAATGCCCCGTTCTTTGCCTTCGGCCCGACTTTGCACAAATACACTGGCGGCGGCGGAAAGGGCGGCTCCAACGACGCTTCTCCGGAATTCATCGCCGAGATCCGCAAGATCTACGATGATAACGAGATCCGCTTCCAGCTGGCTGAGCTGGGCAAGGTCGACGGTGGCGGCGGCGGAACCATCGCCTACATCATGGGCAACTACAACATGGATGTCATCGATCTGGGCATTCCGGTCCACAGCATGCACGCTCCGTGGGAGACTGCATCCAAGGTCGATATCTATGAAGCCTACCGTGCCTACAAGGCCTTCCTGGAATTCATGTAAAATCATAAGAGGAGAACCTTCCATGACAGAACAAGAGAGAATGAAAGCCGGCTACATGTGGCTGGACGATGAAGAAAACATGGCCCTCCAGGACCGTGCCCGCGCACTGGTGGAAAAGTTCAACAACCTGCCGGCCGACGCGAATAAAGAGCGCCACGACCTTTGCAAAGAAATGTTCGGCCAGTGCGGCGACCATACCTGGATCGTACCCCCTTTCAAGATCACGACCGGTGTATATACCTCCATCGGTGACGGCTGCTACTTCAACATGGGCGCCACCCTCATCGACGACTGGAAGATCACGATCGGCAATCATGTTATGTTCGGCCCGAACGTAACGGTCTGCACCACCGGCCATGCCATCTCTCCGAAGCATCGTGGTGACGGCATGTACTCCTTCCCCATCACCATCAAGGATGGTGCCTGGCTCGGTGCTAACGTCGTCGTCATGCCAGGCGTGACCATCGGTGAAAACTCCGTCATCGGCGCCGGCAGCGTCGTAACCAAGGACATCCCGGACAATGTCGTAGCCTTCGGCGTACCCTGCAAGGTCTATCGCCAGATCAACGAGCGCGATGAAGAGTATTATTTCGGCGATCATCGTTTCGATGAACAGCCGGTCCGGGAAGAAGCGGATATGCCGCATCTGGATTTCCTGGAAGATTGATCGCTTATAAACAAAAACAGAGCCTTTGAAGGGCTCTGTTTTTTTAGAAAAAAGGTTTCAGACACATAACAAAGGCAGGAGCTCCAATTCTCTTTTACAGCTCCTGCCTTTTAACGATTGTCCATGGGTCTTATACCTCCATATTCAGTTGTAATGTACAGGTGGACTTACTAGCTTTTTTGTTCTCCAGCTCTGACTCAGTATCTTTATTTTCTCTTCCAGGTGGCTTACTGCCTTTACGATACGTCGTTATCTTGAAATATCACCTGAGTCGAACTAGAATATAGCCTCTCTGTCCAATGGTCGTATCCTCCGATCTTTCTTACTGATACGTCTTGCAAAACTTCTTGTTACTTCTGATCGGCTTTTCGCCTTAAGGTTTACGTGCCTTTCGGTCTACCCTCCATAATGAACAATCTCGAATAATTGTCAGATACGTAATCTATTATTGTCTATGGCCGCGACCTTTTAAGTCTTTCGGACCGTCCTGTGATTGATGTTAATCACCGACAGGCTGGAGTCATAGTCAATCATCTACGCCTCCGCCATTATTCACTGTCCATGGGAATCGTTCCTCCTTTTGGTTCTTGCCTCCGTTAAGTAACATTTGGGGTAAAGATCAATTGTACTTTGGACCGTACCTCCTTGTTTTGTTGTACTCATAATACCATACCTTATAAGTATTGTCAATATGCACAACAAATTAATAATAAACAAAGAATCGTTGTTAATTTCGTACAATAATGCTAATGAAACGTTTTACCTATGCTCGATTTTTACGTTTTGCGGTACGGTTTTACAAAAGGAATCTTTCAATGATCTCGGCTGCTCCGCCTTCGTCATTTGTTCTTTCCGTGACCAGATCAGCCTGTTCTTGAACCAGTCGAGGCGCGTTTTTCATAGCCACGCCCAGGCCGGCAGCTTGAATCATCGGCAGGTCATTCTGGTCATCCCCCATGCAGATGACCTCGTCCATGGGAATATGAAGATAACGCATCAGTTCTTCGACTGTGCTTCCCTTGTGAAGAGAAGGATCAGAATACTCCAGCAGATAGGGGCTGGATGGCACCAGGCGGATGCCATCTTTTCTTAATTCGGAGCCAAGCCGATCCTGCCATGCCGGATCCGCCCCCATGAACGCCGCGTTCAGGACTCCTTTTTCAATGACCTCTTCCAGGTCCTTTACCCGGACTGCCGTTCCTATCCCTGAAGCTTCATAGAGCCGGGTCCCTTCATGTTCTCTTTCTATATAGTAAGCATCCTCTGTATAGATCTGTGTGTTAATTATTTCACAATATGCACGCCCCATCCGGATGAACCACCGCACGATATCCGGATCGATCGTTTTTTTGCTCAGTACCGCATGATCCTTCGCCCGCAGCGTCATAGCCCCGTTGAAGGCTATATAATAATCATTTTCCCGGCCGAAGGAAAGCGCTTGTATCGTTTCCTGCATGTGGATAACGGAACGCCCGGAACACAGGACGATAACCTTATCCTTTTCCGCTGCTCTCCTGATTGCTTCCCTGTCTTGCAAAAGCACGCTTTTGTCCGAAGTCAAAAGCGTGCCATCCAGATCCATTACGATCGCTTTATACATTTTCCTGTTCTTTCCAATAATCCAGCGTTTCCTGCAAAGCCTGCTCCTCTTCCGGAGACAATCTCTGGCGGCAAACGCCATCCTCAATATTCTTGGAGTACACATGAGCGCTGTCACGCCCCTGAACACTGTTGATCAGGTAGCCATCATTGTGCTCATCCAAAAGGACCAGTACGAACGATAATTCACCGCCCATTCCTTCAAACGCGTCATACCGCTTCATGTAATGACGGTACAATCCCGCCTCGGCCTTTTTCTCGATGACTTCCTTCGTGTATCGCTTCAGCTGCTGATAATCTCTTTCCACGCGGGCAACTTCATCCATACATTCGCCCATAGCCTCTTCAATAGACTGTCCGCTCTTGCCCTTCATGAAGAACTCATACTTTTCCCGCAGATTGTTGGTCTGAACGATATTCAGGAGCAGCATGCCAAAAAGCACAAGCAGAGCGATGACCAGGATCACAAAGATCACGCCGGCGTGTTCTGTTACAAAAGTCTGCATTTTTTTGCCCCCTTACTTTTGAATCGACCCGAAAAGCATCACCAGACGCTCCAGATCCTCTTCCGAATAGTATTCGATCTCGATCTTGCCTTTACGCTTTCCATACTGGATATTGACTTTTGTCCCCAGAATATCGCGCATTTTATTCTCTACTTCTTTATATTGCGGCAGATCTGATACGGTTTTCTCTTTTTTCGGCGCATTCAGCCTGGAAACAGCCATTTCCAGCTGACGAACGCTCCAGCCTTCTTCCGCCGCCTGTTTTGCCAGCTCCGTCCGGCCTTTTTCCATACCGGACAGCACCTTTGCATGACCAAGCGACAGGATCCCTTCTCTTAGCATATCCTGGATCTCAGGCTCCAGATTCAGCAAACGAAGGAAATTCGCGATGCCGGAGCGGCTTTTTCCGATGCGTTCCCCTACAGATTCCTGCGTCAAATGGTATTCATCCATCAAACGCTTGTACGCCAGTGCTTCTTCAATGGGATTCAGGTCCTGACGCTGGATGTTCTCGATCAAAGAGATCTCAAACGCCTTCTCATCCGTCAATTCCTTTGCCAGGATCGGAACTTCTTCCACACCGGCCAGCTTAGCCGCGCGCCAGCGTCGTTCACCGGCTATGATCTTGTAATATCCTTCTGCCTTATTGACCAATATCGGCTGCAAAATGCCATATTGACGGATAGACTGTGCCAGTTCTTCCAGACCTTCCGAATCAAACTCTTTTCTTGGCTGCTCTCGATCCGGTTCTACCTCATAGATGCTGACCATCTTCGGCTGATCGGAAAGCACCGGTTTTTCTTCCACTTTCTTCGGAGCAGGCTTTTTTGCGGCAGGTTTCTTTGCCGTTGGCTTTTTGGGAGCCGGTTTCTTTACCTCCGTCTGGGCCTGCGGTTGTTCTTCCTCTATGGCGATCAAAGCGCCTAAACCCTTACCTAATCCACCTTTTTTCGGCATATTCGTTCTCCCTTACCGGTTTTTATTTCTTTTTCTGCTGCGTTTGATCACTTCCGCCGCCAGATCCCGATAGCTCTCAGCCCCTTTGGACTTATCATCATAATAAATGATCGGCAAGCCATAGCTCGGCGCTTCTCCTAAACGGATATTTCGCGGGATCAACGTCTCATACACCTTATCCGGCATATAGTTTCTGACTTCTTCCACGACCTGGTTGCTGAGATTGGTACGATTATCATACATAGTAAACACGATACCTTCGATCTCGATCCGGGGATTCAGCCTCTTTTTCACCAGATTGACGGTATTGATCAGCTGTGTCAGACCTTCCAGCGCGAAATATTCGCATTGTAAAGGTACGATCACCGCGTCGCAGGCACACAAGGCATTGACCGTCAACATACTCAGAGACGGCGGACAATCGATCAGAATATAATCATATTTGTCCCGGATCGGCTTTAAAGCCTCCTGCAGCCGCATTTCCCGATGATCGATCCCGATCAGTTCTACCTCAGCCCCTGCCAGATTCATATTAGAAGGAATGATTGCTAATTTGAAATCCTTGATATATTGTGTCGCTTCTTCCGCGGAATTCTCCTCCAGAATCACTTCATACGTTGTGATCAGCTGGCTATCCTTATCTAAACCAAACCCGCTGGTCGCATTTCCCTGCGGATCGATATCGACCATAAGCACTTTTTTCTTTTTTTCTGCCAGGCAGGCCGCCAGATTCACAGTTGTCGTCGTTTTTCCAACGCCGCCTTTCTGATTGGCCACCGCATAGATCATACTCATGAACTCACCTCATTTCGATTTATTATTATATCATACTCCTTGACTTTAATAAACCTCTTTTTCCAAAAATGTTCCACGTAGAACAATGCGATAAATAATAATGTTCCACGTGGAACATTGATGTTCTACGTGGAACATTTGAATTACATTCTTTCAGGAGCTGCAACTCCGATCAGGCCCAAGCCTGTCTTTAAGATGTAGGTAACCATCTTTGTAAGATACAGACGGGCCATTTTTGTTTCTTCATCTTCCGCCGTGAGGATAGGATCTTCGTGATAGAACTTATTATAGGCGGTGGCGACTGCTACTGTATAACGGGTAATGATGTAAGGCTCATATTTGCGGGCTGCTTCTCTTACCCGATTCGGGAAGTCTTCGATGAGTTTGATGATCTCTTGCGCGTATTCATCGGTAAGCTTTTCCGGGTCCGGAACTTTAAGTTCAGGATCTCCGGCTTTTCTCAGTACGCTGGAGGCGCGGGCGAAGGTATACTGAACATAGGGTCCGGTTTCTCCGTCGAAGTTCAGAACATTGTCCCAGGAGAAGGTGACATCTTTGATCCGGTTATTGAAGAGGTCATGGAAAACGACTGCGCCAACACCGACCTGGCGGGCTACTTCTTCAAGATTTTCAAGATCCGGGTTCTTTTCATTCATAATGTCGCGGGTCTTGGCGATCGCTTCATTCAGAAGGTCTTCCAGATAAATGACGTTGCCTTCACGGGTGGAAAGCTTTCCTTCTTCCAGAGAAACGAACCCATAGGGGATGTGGACCATGTCCTTGGCCCATTCAAAGCCCATCAGTTCCAGAACCTTGAACAGCTGAGAGAAGTGCAGGATCTGCTCAGAGGCGGTGATATATAAGCATTTATCGAAATCATAGGTATTTTTGCGGTAAATAGCGGCTGCAATATCACGCGTCGCGTAGATGGAGCTTCCATCGCTCTTTAACACGATGCAGGGCGGCATATTATATTCGGAAAGATCAACGACCTGCGCGCCTTCGCTTTCCACCAGCAGTCCCTTTTCGCGAAGCAGAGCAATGGGACCATCCATCTTGTCCATATAGAAGCTTTCACCGTTATAGGAATCAAAATGGACATCCAAGAGCTCATAAACACGGGCTACTTCATTCAAACTGATCTTGACGAACCAGCGCCAGAGGGAAAGGATCTCTTCGTTGCCGTTTTCCATGCTGGCAAACGCGGCGCGGGCTTCATCATCTAAGGAGGGATCATTTTTTGCTTCCTCATGGAATCGTACATAAAGAGCCATCAGACCGCGAACTCCTTTGGCCTCGATCTCTTCTTTGTTGCCCCATTTCTGATAGGCGACGGCCATTTTGCCGAACTGCGTGCCCCAGTCACCCAGATGATTGACGCTGATGGTATTATATCCCAGGAATTCATACAGTTTTTTGATGGAATTACCGATGACCGTGGTACGAAGGTGTCCGATATGGAAAGGCTTGGCAATATTGATCGAGGAATAATCCAGTACGATATTCTTCTTGCTGCCATCTTCTTTGACACCTTCGGTTCCGGAGCCGAAAGTTTCGGCAGCTTCATATTCCTCTAAAACAGACTTGGTCCAGGCCACTTTATCAATGAAAACATTCACATAGGGGCCAACCGCCTGCACTTTCTCAAAAAGAGGATGACCTGAAAGTTTTTCAGCGATCTCGGGAGCGATCATAGCCGGCGCTTTACGGAATGCCTTGGCCAGACGGAAGCAGGGGAAGGCAAAATCACCCATGGTTTTTTCTTTAGGGATCTCGATAGCATCCCGGATCTGATCCTCAGGAAGTTCAGGAACGACCGCAATGAGGGCCTCTGCAAATAAGTCTTGAATCATATGATTGATCTCCTTATTAACACAACACGTGTCGGATTATTATATTCTAAAGAATCGTCTATTTATTATAACCGAATAAAAGTTTGCATTCAAGTATTAAAAGCGCTATAATACTTTTAAGTTTTTGAAAGAAAGAGAGGCATTATCATGAATCTCGTGCGACGCGCGGAAGAGAAGGATATCCCGCGCATACTAGAGCTTCTTGTCCAGGTCTGCATGGTCCATCATAATGGCCGTCCTGATCTGTTTCAGGGTCCGGCTACAAAGTATACCGCGGAAGAACTGGCTGTTCTGGTCCATGATGAGGAGCGCCCCATCTTCGTCTGTGTAGATGAAAACGATCGTGTGCTGGGACATGGCTTCTGTATATTCCAGCAGCATATCGGGGATCATGTCCTTACGGATATCAAAACGCTTTATATCGATGATATCTGTGTGGATGAACAGGCCAGAGGGCAGAAAGTCGGTACCATGATCTATGATCATATTCTTGCGTTTGCCCGCTGTTCCGGCTGTTATAATGTTACATTAAATGTCTGGACATGTAATCCCGGTGCCATGAAGTTTTATGAAGGCTTGGGGCTGAAACCTCAAAAGGTCGGGATGGAAACTATTTTATAAGGAAAGGAAACTGTAAAAATGATCGAATTCCGTTATGACACACAAATGCTGATCGAAGGCCATGATCTGGATGAAGACGAGATCAATGACTATATCACGGAGCACTTTGAGGGCGACAGCCTGCTCGCCGTTGGTGATGAGGATCTGATCAAGATCCATTTCCACACCAACAAACCCTGGGAAGTGCTTGAATACTGCGCTTCTTTGGGCGAGATCTTCGATATCGTAGTCGAAGATATGGACCGTCAGTCCCGTGGCTTGCAAGGATAATCGAAAGGAGATGTGAAGCCGAATGGTTCACATCTCCTGTTCATATTTTAAATGAAGGAAATACAGATATGTTAAAAGATCTTGTTTTATTGAACCGCAGCTATCGCGGCTATGATCATTCTTATACGTTTACACGCCAGCAGCTGGAAGCCTACGTTGACCTGGCTCGCCTTTGTCCGTCCAGCGTGAACAAACAGCCTTTAAAATACTACCTGGCCTGCGATGAAGAAACCGTAGCCAAGATCCAGTCTGAGACCCGTTGGGCCCGTGCTCTGCAGCCTACGACGTTGCCGCGTCCCGGGAAGGAGCCGACCGCGTTTATCGTCATCTGCCAGGATTCTGATGTGGACCCCAATCTGAACCGCTATATGAAAGACGTCGGTATCGTAGCGCAGACCATGCTCTTAGGAGCTGTGGAAGAGGGACTTGGCGGCTGCATGATCGGCAACTTCACGGCCGGCGCGGTATGTGAAACGCTGGATCTGCCTGAAAACCTGCATCCGCTGCTCATCGTGGCTTTTGGCAAGCCGGCGGAAAAGATCGTGATCGTAGATGTGCCGGAAGATGGCAATACCAATTACTATCGTGATGAAGAGGATACGCACTATCTGCCGAAACGTTCTTTAGAGGAGGAGCTGATCAACTGATATGGTCTCGATCCTGATCAATCTGTTTCTTTTTCTAGCAACCGGCATAGTCGTTATGACATATTTCAGGAAAGATGGCGCCTGGAATCAGCAGAACGGGCTTCGTTCCTTCCGTTTCTTTACGACTTTGTCCAATGTTCTTGTTGCTTTAGCGGGACTGGCTGTCTTCCTGTGTGAGATCTCAGGCGCGGCTCCGGACGCGCTACCCCTTGGCATCTGGATCTTTAAATACCTGGGAACCACCGCGGTCGCGGTCACTTTGCTGACGGTCGTCTTCTTTTTGGGACCGACCATGGGTTATAAGGAAATGTTCGCGGGCAGCGGACTGTATGTGCACCTGATCGGGCCTCTGCTGGCCATCTTCTCCTTCCGTTTTCTGGAAACCAAGGAGATGTATTCCTTCGCGACTTCTTTATTGGGGATGATCCCGATGACTTTATACGGGATCGTATACCTGATCATGGTCGTTTTCCTGCCGGAAGAGAAGGGGTGGGATGATTTTTATGGTTTTAACAGAGGAGGAAAGTGGATGATCAGCTTTGCGGCTATGCTCATCGGAACATTTCTCATCTGTGTGATCCTGCGTATACTTTGATCACAAACTTTTTTTACGAATCTGCGCGTGAGGACGGGGATACCGCTCCTCAAGCGCTTTTTTCTTTTCAAAAACAGCGATCGTGTGAGAATGATCTCCGATCCGGATCTCTTCTTTTTGCTTCAATTCCAGATGCAGCTTAGGGACCGCTGTGCGGGCAAGCGCCAGTTCTTCATCCAAAGAGGGGCCCTTGTACGCGGCGATCACACCGCCTTTCTTCACAAATCCGGCGCAGTATTCCAATAAAACCGGAAGTGAAGCGACGGCCCGGGAAGTGACGATATCGAACTTTTCCCGATAAGCAGGGTCATGAGCCAGTTCTTCAGCGCGTCCTTGCACGGCCGTTACATTTTTCAGCCCCAATGTATCAGAAACCATTTGCAGAAAACGAACTTTCTTTCCGGTTGCGTCCATCAGGGTAAAATGAACCTTCGGAAATGCGATCGCCAAGG
>ONBQ01000196.1 GCA_900316145.1 uncultured Eubacteriales bacterium | reverse complement strand
GGTCCCTGTGGATTCTCCCATCTCCGAATCCGGCATGCTTTTTTACGAGACTCTCTTTGATGAGAATGCTGCCTGCCATCTGGCCCTTGGCATGGGTTTTGCGGATACGATCAAAGGCTTTGAGGATAAAACACTGGACGAATGCCGGGCGCTTGGTGTCAACGATTCCATGATCCATGAAGATTTTATGATCGGCTATGAAGGGCTGGATATCGATGCTGTTACCTGCGATGGTCAGACCGTTCCTCTCTTCCGCCAGGGCCGATGGGCTTTTTGATCCGGATCTTCGATGGCGGAAGCTATAACGATCCAGGAGGCGGAACATGAAAAAATGGTATGATGAAGAATACGAGTTCTCCATTGAAGTAACAGGTTTTCTGCATGGAGACCATACGGAGAGATACTGCCGCAACGGGGAAGAGATCGGAGATCAATACACGTGTACCTACGGCTGCCCCGTCAATACCGAGGGATATGGTATCTGTTCCAAAACCATGATGCTGCTTTTCCCGTTGATGGATGCCGTTCGAAGCGGCGGTGATCTGGAGAACCTCGGCGGAGACAGCAAATATACGAAAACGATCGTGTGCCCGGATGGATGCGTGATCTTCCGTCTGACCGCCGCTCCTTTAGGAAATGAGAATTTCCATAAGGGACATTTCTGGGATTATCCCGACGAAACATGAAGGGTCCTTCGGGGATCGATCATCAGTCGTAAACAAAAAGGCAGGCCTCTTCTCTGTGCATCTGAGGAGAGACCTGTTTTTTGATAAACCTGCCGGTTTCATGAAATCAATACTATTAATTACTATTTGACCAGCAGATGTATGCTTCCGATGATACCTTCCGGTCGTTCCGCATTCGGGATCCCCATCATCGGAAAACCTTCCGGCAGATGCATGGCTTCGACCTTTCGATACGGAGTTGCGGCGACTTCGATCCGCAGCGTATTCCTGCCCGGGCGGACGGCCTTGGTAATATCAAAGATCCTTTTTTACTATAATTGAATTCAATTATCCAGCGCGCTTAGAAGCGATTTCAAAAGCTTTGCAGCTTCAGGATTCTTTAAGATCCGCATGATAGCCTCCATATCGGATGACTGCCCCACGCCGCCTGGTGCGACGCCTTTTTTATCTTCCGTTTTTCCACTGTAAAAGGTTTCTTCGAATAATTCCGCATTGTGCTGCCGATCGTCATCCAGAATATCCTGAACCTGTACGCGTGCATCGGCTATCCGGAACAGGAGGATGAATACCTGACAACCAACAGTGCGGACTTTCACGCCCATTTAGGGTTTGTCAAAGTCGGGGAGTTTCATCAGTGCGGCTACAAATTCGGCCGCTGGTACCACATGATCTGGATGGAAAAGATCATCGGCGAGCATGGGGTACCGGAAAAGCTGTTATTTTAAAACAAGGTAAGACACGGCATGCGCCGGCATGGGGAAAGTCAGAGTGATCTTTCCATCTTCGACGGGAAGCACCTGGTCTTCTTCATATTTTTCCAGCGAATCCCGGGCTTTGATGGCCTTGTACTGCGTCTCATCCGGGAACCAAGGTTCTCCCTGTCGCTGCCATTCCGCATAGGCATTGGAGTGATCTTTGTCAATGCGGTAGTGCGTGCAGTGGACGGATTTCCGGCCGGACAGGCCTTCGTCCTGCGGGCCCAGACGCTTGGATGCATCAACGTGAACGGTAATATTTCTGCTCATAAGATGAACCTTTCTCATTTCCGCTTCATTCGGGAAGGTTGCTTCAGCCGGCGAATCCATGGATTCTGTCAATCACTCGTCTTCTTCATTTGAGGAAGAGGCTTTGATCTGCTGACAATAGGCAAGGGCTGCCGCAACCAGTTCACTTTCCTCTGCCCGTTTTGAAACATCAATATCTGTGACGGGAATCAGGGATTCCTCGTCTCCATCCCATGACTTCCCCGCAGGGTTTGTGAAAACCTCTGGCGCGTAAGTCTGCAGACCTAAAATGGCGATGTAGTATCTGTCGTCCACGGCCCATTCCTCCAGCTCCGGGAAGAAGAGGACACGGTCCAGATTCTCCAGCTCTCCAAAATGCTGGAACAAATTGATACCAGGAAGATAATCCTCTTCAGAGAACGCTGTGCGGGCAGCATCCTGTTCCTGGGCTTCATCGATACTCTTTCGGGTTTCTTCCTGATCGTTCGAAGTCAGGCCGGCAGACAAGGAGATTTCTTCCAATCCGGTGAAGTGGGGGAGATAGGTTGTATCATAAGCACTGTTGTAACCCGAAATCAGGATCTTTTGGATTCGATTCACTTGCCCCAGACGAGCGAGAGCCGCATGGGTCAGATCTGGCTCAAATAATGATTTTGTTACCGGCAGTATATCCATCCATCTTCCATCCCAGAAGCTTTTGATTCTGCTGACGTCGAGGCATTGGATGCCTTTGCAGGGAAGTTCGCCAATCAATTTGCTAAGATACTCGGATTCATAGGAATGTAAATCAGGTGCTTCAATGACGAGATTGCCGATATACGCACCTTTGAAAGCTCGATCCATTTCTTTGAACAGCTCGCTCAGATCATCAAATTCTGTATACTTATCCAGAGAGATTGTGTAAGTGTCGGTTGCCTCATCATGAGAAAAAGACACATAGGTTGAAATGAAATCAAAGTCCTCCAGACGTTCTTCGGCGGGCTCGCCATATTTCGGATCCAGGTCAGCACCTGTTGCGAGTTTAAAACAAGACACGAGCCTGGCACAGATCATTATCAATATGATTACACCACAGATTTGCACATAAAGTTTTCGTCTATTCATGTTAGTTTCTATCCGGCATTCCAGTTTTTCTTCATTGTTTCCAAAAGCTGCTCGGCCTCTGCGGCTTCTTCTTTCTCCGCGACACCGCGGTATCTTGCTTTTATGTAGAGTTCGCGCAGCCGGGCTTCCTGCGCTTCAGACGCTTTCTCGCTGGAGAAGCGGAGAATGTCCATCGAGGTGTCTCCGGGAACCCGCTGCAGCCCACGTTGATACTGCAGGTCAAGGTAGGCCCTATAGCATTCGCGAATCCGCTCGGAAGGCGTTCTGGCGTGCTGTGTCTTCCTGCGGGCTTTCCCGGCACGGAAGAATCTGCCTCCGGTGACCCCGCCTTCCTCGGTTTCCGGCACGGCCTGCTTCTTCCGGAAGATCAGGATGAGAACGATTACAACTGCAATGATGAAGAGGATAACCAGGATCAGCCTCCAGTTGATTTCAGGCCGGTTAAAGTCCAGGAACGGTTCGGATTCGGACGAGGATTCCAGCACTTCCGCTGTCTTCTCTGCGATATCGATGGATTCGGAGGAGCTTTCTACGGAGCTTTCTTCCAGCGGCCGCATCCAGCTGAGTGACCAGGAAAAGAAGGAAGCCACCAGGGAGATCAACAGGGCGAAGGGTGTCAAAAGAATCTGGAAGAATTTCTTGCTGTGCAGAAGCAGGGCAAGGGTGCCGGCGCCTGCAAGCCCGGCCAACGGCAGCGGCAGCAGTTCTGCAAAAGAACAAAGCAGCCAGCGTGCAGAGCCGGAAGTCTGCAGTCGAAGCATCCGAAGACCAAAGACCATACACAGGAAGAAGATCGCAAGCAGAATCAGCGTCCTGAGGCAGATCGGGGTCAGAATCAGAGCAATGAAGGCAAAGGCGATACCAAGGGCAAGCATCACCTTGGCTTCTCCGACACACCACCAGTATTCCCGCCGGCATCGCCCCAACGCTGCGGTCAGGAAAAGATACAGAAACGGCAGCAGAAACAGCAGAATCAGGGACTGCGTACGCGGCGTGTGCAGAAAAGCAATCAGTGTGAGAAACACAGGGAAGGCCCGGATCACAGGAATCTTCTCCAAAGCTTCTGCAAGGATCATGCTGATGAAGGTCAGGCCCAGAAACATCAGGACAACCGGATAGAACGGGGCAAGGCCCGGGAACAGCATGGTAAAGGCAAAATAGAGGGCCGCCTCTGCGGTGAAAAGGAAAGCCGATGCATATTTCATGATGCAGCCTCCTTTCCATAGAAAACAATGGTTTTCGAGGAAGCATACTGGTCCAGCTGCTGCAGATAAGCAGAAACAGGATCCGCAGGCTCCGGTGCAATCAGAATGAAATTGTGTCCATCTGCCGGCCCGGAAAGAAGCATCGGAAGCAGCGTATCAAAGCGATAATAGGCCACCGGAAGCGACAGGCCGATCCGCCGCTGAATCATATGGATGTGCTGCCGGCCGAGGCCTTCCGGCACCTCGCCCAGATCGCTGTTGGTGATGAGCGCATAGGGGATATGGCGTTCTTCCAGGGTTTCGCAGACCGTCCGTACCACCTCCAGCGTACGTTCCAAATGTTCGGTAGAACCGGTCCGGAGGTCCACCAGCACCGTCGCATTCCACTGCTGGGTATGATCCTGTTCCCGCACTGTCAGCCTGCCCGTGCGTGCAGTCGCCTTCCAGGAAATCTGCCGCATCGGCTCTCTCCCGGTATAATCCCGGTAGCCATAGACCAGGGTCGGATCCTCGTGGATGAAACGACGGACGGAAAAATCCCCCTCGGTACCGCCCAGAGGATCAAACGGGTCGAGGTCCGGCAGATAGCGGGCGGTGCATACAAGTTCGCAGTCGATAGGGAAACCCTGTACCACGGATTTGAAGCCGAGATAATCCCCGCATTCCAGATAACATCTTCCCACGCGAAAAACGCCGCGGCGCTCCGGAGTAAAGCGGATTTTCTGCATCACTGCCTGATGGGGCAGCAGGAAATACCGCCTTCGGAAACCGTAGCCTGAAGCGATCTTGATGGTATATTTTGCACTGGAAGTCTCATCTGTGATCATGCGGAGCCCATCTTCGAAGGAGACGGACGCGCTGATATACAGCTTGGGAAAGCGGGAGAGGTTCTGGACCGTCATGGTCAGACAGACTTCTTCACCCGGCTCCGCCAGCGACAGATCCGTCTCAAAGCGGAGCCCGATCTGCTCCAGTACATTGTGGACACTGAAATATTCTAATAATCCCGTCGCCAGCACGACAAAGATCACAACAAACCAGATCATAGTTCTTCCAGAGGCACCGCCACGGAATCCAGCATGGTGGTGATAAAGTTCGCACTGTCGCTGTGGCTGCGGCGGATAATATGAATGCGGTGCGGAAGCACGACCTGCGCTTCAGCCTTGACATCCTCCGGAATCACGTAGTCCCGGCCGGCAAAAGCGGCGCGGATCTGCGCCGTCCGGTACAGGGCAAGGGTTCCACGCGTGGAAATGCCGGCGGAAAGCAGTGGGGATTCACGCGTGTACTGCGCAAGATCCATGATATAGGCCGTGATCTCCGGAGAAACCGTGACCTCACGGGACTCTTTCTGCAGCTGCAGGATTTCCTCCCGGTCGGTGACCGGAGAGAGGGCCGCGATCAGGTCCCGGGTGTCCGCTCGCTCCATGACGCGGATTTCATCCTCACGCTGCATGTAGCCCATGGAAAGCTGCATCAGGAAACGATCCATCTGCGCCTCCGGCAGCGGAAACGTGCCGTAGGATTCGATCGGATTCTGCGTAGCCATGACCAGATAGGGCTCCGGCATGCGGTGGGTGACGCCGTCAATTGAGATCTGGTGTTCCTCCATGACCTCCAGAAGCGCAGACTGGCTCCTTGGCGTGGCACGGTTGATCTCATCCGCAAGGATGATGCCCGCGAACAGAGGGCCGGGACGGAATTCAAATTCAGCATTTTTCTGATTGTAGAAGTAAATACCGGTCAGGTCTGAAGGCAGCAGGTCCGGTGTGAACTGAATCCGTTTGAAATCCATGCCGATGGTGGCGGAAAAGGCCCGCAGGAGCATGGTTTTTCCGGTACCGGGAAGGTCCTCCAGCAGGATATGGCCGCCCGCCAGCAGAGCAATCGCCAGCTGATCAATGATTTCCGTTTTACCAAGGATAATCCGGCCGCAGTTTTCACGGATCCGGTTCAGAAAGTCAGGAAAGTTCTGGATATTCAAAGGGGAGACCTCTTTCATTCAAGTATTTTGCATTATTATATCATTCCTGATCGAAAATAGAAATAGGAAAGTTATGAAGAAGCTTTAGCCTGAATTATTCACCGATATACGGTGAAGACGGCTG
>ONBQ01000169.1 GCA_900316145.1 uncultured Eubacteriales bacterium | reverse complement strand
TTCAGGATTGTCATGATTTTCTCTATGAGAAAATCCGGCGCGGAGAGCTGAATGTCCGCAGACTGATCGGAGAATTTGTCTCGCCGGCAGACTGCGCCGCCGTATTTGCACGTCTGGAAAGCGACCGTGGGCCGCATCTCGGGCTCGAGTATGATTGGCAGCTGCTGCCGTGAGCCCGTTCGAGCCCGACAGGAAACGACGGCCGGGCAGGCTGCATCTGGGGGTTCCCCCTTCCGGGGTGTTTGAAAATGAGGAAACAATGGAACAAAACAAAAGGAGGAAACAAAATGAAAAAAGGTTTGGCGCTGCTTCTGGCGCTGGTTATGGTATTTGCCCTGGCCTGCCCTGCGGCGTTCGCTGAAAAAGACGACACCATTACGATCAAGATCGCCACCAGTATGGCGCAGACCCACCCCGTTGTGGTGACCCTGGAAGAGGTGAAGGAGTATCTGTCGGAGCAGTCCGATGGGAAGATTGTTCTGGAGATCTATCCCGCCGGTGCGCTCGGCTCGAACAGCGAGATCGCTCAGCAGATGATCGCGGGAGAGATTGACGCTGTGGTCTCCGGCGCCTGTGACAACTACGCGGCGTTTAACCCCCTCACCTATGTGGAGGATCTGCCCTTCCTCTTCAGCGATTACGAGACGGCTTACGCGGCTTATGACGGGGAATACGGCGACGCGCTGAAGGGCCTGATCGACGCGCTTGGCTGCCATACGGTCAGCCTTTGGGAGAACGGCTTCCGGCAGGTGACCAACGATGTGCGCCCTGTAACCAAGCCTGCGGATATGTCGGGGCTTAAAATGCGCGCCGCCAATGCGACGCTCTTCATCAAGCTCTTCGAGTGCCTTAACTGCACGGTGACCATGCTGGATGCAACCGAGCTCTTCTCTGCCCTGCAGCAGAAGATGGTGGACGGCCAGGAAAACCCGCTCACCATGATTCTGGCCAACAGTTATTACGAGGTGCAGAAGTACTGCACGCTGACCAATCACATTTACCTCAGCTGCCCGGTTGTCTTCAATGCCTCGATCTGGGACAGTTACGGGGAAGAAACCCAGGCCCTTCTGACGGAGGCCTTCGACGGACTTGGCAAGACGAACCAGCGTGCGCTCTCGCGCAAGTTGGCGGACGAGGCCGTTGATCTTCTGACCTCCTATGGGATGGAAATCAACGAGGTTGACGACTATCAGGAGTGGGTCGACACGCTGGCGCCGGTCTGGGATTACTTCCGTGAGCAGTACGGCGCTGAAGGCGAAGCGCTCATTGAGCTCGCAACGAAGTATTAACGTCCATTCATGCAGGAGCGGCGGAATGCCAAAAGGCATTCCGCCGCTTTGAAAAGGGACACAGAGGGGAGAAACCTGTATGCAGAAAATCCAAAAAGTATTGAAAAATGTGATCCTGGCGATCGGAGGAACCGCTCTTGTGTTGGTTGCCGTTGTCCTGTTTATGCAGACCGCTGCACGCTATCTGTTTCACTATTCCTTTTACTGGGCCGACGAACTGTCTCGTTATTCCATGATCTGGGGGGCGCTGCTGTGTGCTGCGGTCGGTATTTCGGAGCGCACACACACCCAATTGGATTTTCTGCGGGGAAAACTGCCTCCCAGAGTCCGGCAGGCGATCGTCACCCTGTTGGACTTGCTCTTTTTCGTCTTCGCGGGGACAATGTTCTATTATAATTTTCGCACGATCCGAATCGGAATGATGCAGCGGTCCCCCGGCCTCGGCATTCGCGTCGGATATGTCTATCTGGCGCTCAGCGTCAGCATGATGCTTATGATGCTGTTTTTGATCCCAAACATTCTCGACGATTGTAAAGCGCTCTTTAAGGCGGAGGAGAAAAAACAATGACGATTATGATTGTTGTATTCCTTTTGCTGCTGCTTCTCGGCGCTCCGATTTTCATGGCGGTAGCGATCTCCGCCTCTGCTTTTGTGGTTTCTACCGGGACCAATACGCTCTCCGTCATTACACAAAAGATGGTGGACGGCACGATTTCGACAACGCTGCTGGCGCTGCCGCTCTTTATTTATTCCGGCAACCTTATGTCCTGCGGCTGCACCAAGCGGCTTATGAACTTCGCGGATATGCTTCTCGGAAAGATCCCGGGCGGTCTGGGAACGGCGGCCTGCGGAGGCGCCGCTTTCTTCGGCGCGGTTTCGGGCAGCGCCGTGGCCACGACGGCAGCTGTCGGTACCATGATGGGCCCGGAGATGGTAGAGAAGGGATATAAGCCGGGTTACACGGCGGCTGTTTTGGCCGGTGCCGGCGCAATGGGCGCCATCATTCCCCCCAGCATTTGCTTCGTTGTTTATGCCGGAATAACCGGGGCTTCGGTCACCAAAATGCTGACGGCCGGCATCCTCCCGGGCCTGTCCGTGGTCATGGCGATCCTGCTCTTC
>ONBQ01000194.1 GCA_900316145.1 uncultured Eubacteriales bacterium | reverse complement strand
GGGCCTGTTCTTCCGCAATCATGATGAACACCGCTTCATGTCCGCCTTCTTCCCCTCCCCCGTCTCTTACGAGAAGGAGGGTGATTACGCGCAGCGCATGAAACTGTCCTGGGCGCCCTGGGACGGCGTACCAAAACCGGAATAAAACAAAAAAGCATGCTGAAACTGATCGTTTTTTCAGCATGCTTTCGGAACAAAAAAAGAGGAGGCTGTGAAAAACCACGCCTCCTCTTTTTCTTTAGAACGGATTGCCCGCGTTCGGCGCTTTTATGTCGAAATAATCCAGCGCCTTCTCGATGGTCAGATCCCAGAAGCGCCATTCGTGCTTGTAACCGGGGATCTCTTCAAACTTCGCGTCAAGGCCCAGCTCCAGCGCGTGCTCTTTGAAATGCTGGTAGCCGTTGAAGAGCATGTCATCCGTACCACAGGCGAAGTACAGCTTCGGAAGGTCCACTCCCTTGGCCACCGCGTCATCCAGCACCTTCCAGGTGTTCTCATAAGAATTGACATAGGCTTCCAGACCGCCGCGATTGTCGATGCTGCCCTGGGTACGCTTGAAATAATCCGGGTTGACCTTGCGGTCCCACTCGATGTCACGCGGCGCCGCCGACAGCACAGCCGCTCCGGCGAACAGTTCCGGCCGGTTAAAGGCATAGACACAGGTGCCGCGGCCGCCCATGGAGAGGCCTGCGATAAAGTTGTCCTCCCGCTTGTCAGAGGCGGGGAACCAGTTGTGGACCAGGGGCATCAGCTCCTCAGTCAGGAAATCGTACATGTTGTAACCGATGCTGAAGTGCTCCCAGTTGGCGTAATTCGTGTTCAGAGCCGAGGGCATGACTACGATCAGGTCCCGCTCGCAGGCGTACAGCTCGATATTGCTCTTGCGGATCCAATCGGTATGATCCCCGAAGGTGCCGTGCAGAAGCCACAGGACCTTGTACTTTTTGCCGCTCTCATAAAACTCCTTGGACTTTGTCATCCAGGGCTTGTCCGGCAGGATGATCGAAACCTGGGTATTGCCCATCAGATACTCACTTTGAAAATCAAATTCAAGATATGCCATGATAACGTCCTCCTTTTCCTTTATTATAAAAGAAATCTGAAGAAAAATCCATAGCGATCAGCAAAGTCCACGCTCTTTCGCGATCTTAACACAGCTTTGGATCATAGCGTCTCTGTCCTCCGGAAGGATCCAGCCTTTTGCCATCGCCCGATCGGTCGACCGGGCCGCCAGCTCTTCGTAGTGTTTCAGGCTTCCATACATCGCTTTCAGCTGTTCCGGTGAGAAGGGCTTCGCGGTACCAATCATCATCTGGACTGTCTCTCCGTCCTATCTGTCAAGACCGGTCATTGATGTTTCGCCCTGAAAGCCGTCAGCGCGGCCTTGCCCTCTTCCGTGACGGGCTTGATCCACTTCCCGGAATACATGTGGATCTGCATCAGGATGAAACGCACGATCTCATCACAATAGCAGCAAGCGAAGGTGATCAAAAAGGCGGTGTGGAAATGCATGCCCGTCAGCCAGACCGCCGGCAGCACCATACAGTACATGAAGATGATCTCCAGAAGCGTTCCATACTTGGCATCTCCCGCCGCGCGGTACGTATCATTCTGCGTCCAGTTGCACATGCGGATCACCGCGGCAACGCAGTAGATCATCAGCATGCCCGTCGCGATCTTAAAGGACTCGCCCCTCAGGCTCATCGCGTGCAGGATCGGCGTATGCAGCGCCACCAGCAAGACGCACAGCACCAGGATGGTAGAACCGCACATCAATACCAGACGCTTCGCCCTTTCATACGCGACATCCAAATCGCCCGCGCCAACTCTGGCTCCCACCACGACCGAAGCCGCGTTTGAGAATCCGGCAAAGAAGCCGATGACCAGGCCCTCCAGTGTACGGAAGACCGCCACCGCTGCGATCGCCTCCTCCGGCTGACGTCCCAGCACGATATTGATGACCATGTTGCCCACACCGATCAACACCTCGTTGCACAGAATCGGGAAGCACTTGATGAAGTATTCCTTCACCTTATCCTTCTGCCAGCGGAAATGCCGGCTGAAGTGGAAAATGTAAGGATACCCCTGCCGTCTGGCCAGGATCAGTACCACCATCATATTCACAAAGTTCGCGATGACCGTAGCCAACGCCGCGCCACGTACTCCCATCGCCGGGAATCCGAAATGGCCATAGATCAGGATCCAGTTGAACACGATATTCGTCAAGACCGACGCGATCGCCGCGTATAAAGGGATCTTGACCCGCTCGGTACTGCGCAGAAGCGAGCTCATGGCCATGGAATACACCATCATCGGATACGCGAAGCCCGCGATCCTCAGGTACCGCACCCCGATATCCTGGATGGATTTCTTATCGGTGTAGACCCGCATCACCGTCCCCGGGAAAAAGATGGCCGCAACCGCGAACAAGCACGCCACCGTCATCATACACGTCAAAGTCAAGCCATAAGACCGGTCGATCCCGTCATCGTCCTTCGCGCCCCAGTACTGGGCAAAGAACAGCATGCCGCCGCCCACGAAGCCCCAGTATCCGGAAAACATCAGCGACGAAAACTGCGCGCACAGGCCTGCCGCCCCCACCGACGTCTCACCCAGCCGGGCGATCATCATGGTATCGACCATACTGCCCGTCGTCGTCAGCAGATTCTGCAACGCGACCGGAATGGCCAGGGTTGCCACGATCTTAATGAATTCTTTCCAATCAAATTTCTTCATGTTTACCCTTTCTCAGAACGAGAATATATTGATCCCCACATCTTCGCTGAACTTCCTGTTCACCGTTCCCTCGATCACACGCAGGAAGATCTCCCCTGTTACGCTGATCACAGCCCGATTCAGATGTCCGCCGACGACCTGTCCCATCTCATCCGCAGCGCTCATATGCAGGTGCAGATAAGGCACTCCGTCCTTTGCAGTAATACTCCCCTGCAAAGACGTCACCTCATAAGCCCCCTGAAAATGATTGGGCTTGAACTGCTTCTGTGCAAGATCCAGCACACCCACGATAAAATCATTCACCGCGCCAAGACCGCTCACCTGCGCCAACGAAACATGCTCCCTCTTCGCGACATCTGCCAGCTGCTCCAGGATCTCCTCTCCCGGATCCAGCCGCACCATGATCGTATCAGAAAACCGCTTATACTCCATGTTTCTCCTCCTTTAAAAGCCGCCTCACATACGCAAACGCCTTCTCTTCTCCCTGATCTCTCAGGATCTTAAGCATCAGTTCCAGCTTCTCCGCCGTATCCGGATAGATGAGCAGCCGGTCCCTTCGCCTCGCGAAATACTCATACGGCGAAGCATCTGTATACTTCTCGCCCAGATAGATACGGCACGCCGCGATCCGGTCGCAAAACATTTCCGCGATATACCGCATCGGCATCGGATTGCCCGCGAACACCACACTTCCATCCGGCTCCTGCCTGTAATCGATCCAATATTCAAAATGGTGCTTGTTCCGCCCCTTATGATGCAGCCACGCCAAAGACACCCCCGTCTCCTTACGCTCCGCATCATTCGGGCTCTTATCACCCTGATAGAACTTAGCCCCCCGCAAAAACTCCGTCGGCGAATACTTGCTCATGTCATGCATCAGCCCCTGCCGGTACAGCCCCAAACGGAAGCAATACTTCCTGACCAACCTTCGATGCCCGGTAATGGTCTTAAAATGCCGGACCGGATGCCATCTCCTCATCAGTACGCCTCACTTTCTATCCCACGACCCAGTCTTAAGACCCATCTTATCAGAAATGCTCCTTGATGTAAAGGGACTGTTCCTCCCCTTTTCCTTCCAAATATCCCCTTCAAAACGCTTGACAAACCGCCCCGTCCATAATATAATATGTTTTACCGTGCTGATGCGCCCCGCGCGCACAACGAAAATGGCCGGCACGGTCGCTTTCACAAGCGTTTGGAGAAGTACTCAAGTGGCCGAAGAGGCTCCCCTGCTAAGGGAGTAGGTCGGGGAACCGGCGCGAGGGTTCAAATCCCTCCTTCTC
>ONBQ01000173.1 GCA_900316145.1 uncultured Eubacteriales bacterium | reverse complement strand
TACCTCCTCATTCTGCCTAATCTACCGATTTCAAAGAATCCACCATGCTGATCTGCTTCAGCTTTCTATTCATCACGATGCCTACGATCACGGAGAATATGCCGGTCATGATGGCGGACCATACAAAGCTCATGCCGTGAATGGTTCGGCTGAACATGACCACATCCACCTCAACGGTCGTAATGACAAAGCGATGCATGAAAATGCCCAGAATAAGTCCCAAGGCGCAGCCGATCAGGCTCAGCCACATGGTTTCCCGATAAATATAGGCGTTGACTTCATTATGAAAGAATCCCAGCACCTTGATGGTCGCGATCTCGCGCTGTCGTTCCATTACGTTGATATTCGTCAGGTTATACAGCACGATGAAGGCCAGCGCTCCGGCAGAGATGATCAATACTCCTATGACAAGGTTCAGGCTCTGGATCATCTTTTCAAAGGTGCGGGTCACATCCGCGACCCGGCTGACTGTCACCACGCCCGGGATCTTTGTTTTTAAGATCTCGATCTCCTGCTCATCCGCCTGGATCAGGTCCAGTTCCGATGGGTTCCAGGTATCACCCACGGTCTGTTCCAGCATGTCTCGGCTGATGTAGACATAGTCATAAACGTAGTGTTCACAGATACCGGTCACGGTAAGCGGGATGTAGCGGCCTTGTTCGTTCTTGATCTCTATCGTGTCCCCAACGGCTGCTTCCAGCTTTTTGGAAAGCTTTTCCGTGATAACGACACTGTCTTTTTCGAAGGGGACCTTCTTGCCGCCCACGCGGGAACGCAAGGTGACAAAGTCTTCCATGGAAGCGGTGTCTTCAGGAACGTAAAGGTTTACATCTGCTGTCTTTTTACCGGATCGAAGCTCGATCTGGCGCGTCATCTGCATGTGCCAGGCAGTATCCGGAAGTTCTTTTTCCATGGCCTGGCGCACGTCCTGCGGGTCGGTCCCCTCTTCCAGTCCGCACAGGATTCCGTACCGGTATATCTCCCCATACTGCTTTTCCAGGATGCCGGAAATGGAATCATGGAGGCCGAAGCCTGTCACCAGAAGGGCTGTGCATCCGCCGATGCCGATCACGGTCATGATCAGGCGCTTTTTATAGCGGAACAGGTTTCTGGCCGTTACTTTCGAAGTGAACGGCAGCCGCTTCCAGATGGGACGGACATGCTCCAGGAAGATTCGCTTGCCCGCCTTCGGCGCCTGGGGCATCATAAGGGCGGCAGGCACTTCGGCCATGGTGTGATAGCCGGCCGCAAGCGTTGCGCCAACGGTACACACGATCGAGAGCCCGGCCGCGATCAGGAAATAGGAAGCATAATAAGGCAGCGGGACCCTTTCCGGCAGCACGTACATCGTATCATACGCTTTGCAGATGACATAAGGAAATACTTTCATCAGCACAGCCGCGCCGGCCAAGCTTCCCAGAACGCTGGCCAGGACCGCGTACAATATATACTTGTTCAGGATCTTGAGTTTGCTGAAACCGAGCGCCTTATAGGTGCCGATCAGAACGCGCTCTTCCTCGACCATGCGGGTCATGGAAGTCAAGGATACCAGAGCCGCTACGAAAAAGAACATCCAGGGAAAGACCGTGGCGATGGAGCGCATGCGGTCCGCGTCATTGGAATAGCTGACATAACCCTCATTCTGCTCCCTGGTCAGGATGTACCATTCCGGCATGGAAAGCTTGTCATAGGCTTCCTTTTCAGCTTCCGCAAGCTCCTCCTCTGCTTCTTTCAGAGCTTCTTCTCCGTCTGCCAGCTCGGTACGGGCTTTCCCCAACTCCGTTTCCGCTTCCGCGAATTCTTCTTCTGCCTCGGCCTCTGCCTGCGCCAGTTCTTCCTTACCGGTCTCAAGCTGCTTGCGGCCTTCTTCAGCTTCTTCTTTTGCCTGATCAAGCTGAGCCGCGGAATCGTTCCAGGCAGCAAGGCCTTTTGCATATTCCGCTTCTTTGCCGGCAAGCTCTTCTTTGGCCTGCTCTATTTGCGCAAGTGCTTCCTGATACTGCTTAAGACCTGCCTGGTACTCGGCATCAGATCCGGCATAGGCATCCACTGCGCGTTCATATTCTTCTTCAGCTCGCTGGAAAGCAGCTTCTGCGCTCTCCAAAGCTCCCCGACCTTCTTCATAGGCACGGAGACCTTCTTGATAACGGCTTGATGATGTCTGATATTGCTGATCCAGTCCATCACGTTGTTCGATGAGCCGATCGTACGATTGCGTAAGATCTGTACATATTTGTTCATAGGCTTGTGCCTCCTCATCCATACCGGCTGCTCTGGCCTCTTGCGCCGCGGCTTTTGCCTGTTCGATCTGTTGCTGCAAGGTTTCGGTCTGAGCGTCCATTTCGGCAAGGGCTTGTTCCATCTGCGCAAGGCCTTGCGCGGCCTGATCCAATTGCGCTTTGGATTTTTCCATCTCTGCCCGGCTCGCTTCCAGCTTTTCGCGGTTGCTTTCCAGTTCGGCGGCTCCCTGGTCCAGCTGCTCCTTGCCCTCTTTTAAGGCCAATTCGGCATCTTCCAGCTTCCGGCCTTCCTGTTTAAGCTGCTCTTCCTGTGAAGCCAACGCCTCCTGCGCCTCATCCAGCTGAAGGCGGGCCTGGCGCAGCTCTTCTCCAGCCTCAGCCAGTTCTGTCTCGCCCTCGGCTATCTGTGCTTCGGCTTCGGACAGTTCTTCCTCTGCCCGGGCTATTTCCTCATGCTTTTCCGCAAAGGTTTCTTCTGCCTCTTTCCTGGCTTCTTCATATTCTTTCAGAGCCTGGTCATATTCCTTCTGTCCATCGGCCAGCTCCTGCTTCTTGTCTTCCAAGGTCTGGCGCGGCTCTTTCAATTCTTCTTCGATCTGTCCGGCCAGGTCCTCATAACGGGCTTTCTCCCGTTCCCGGCTGATCGCTTCGACCCGTTCTTTAACAGTTTCTGCCTTTTCCAGATAGGTGTCAGAAAAGGCATTTTCCTCTTTTCCACCCTGCATGAGGCAGCGGATCTCTGTGTAATAGTCCTGGGTGAACTCTTCCTCCATGACATAGGCCGCGTAGTCCAGCGACCCGTTGCCCATGTTCGTGGAGCCAAAGGAAAATGAAAGATACTGCGGATCCCTGACAAAGCCCACGATCGTATAGGCTTTTCGGGAAAGGTCATCGTTTTCACCGATAGAAAGCGTCTCTCCCAGCTGAATGCTTCCGCTCTTGATCTTGCCCGGATTGATGACGCACTCTCCGGGGCCGGGCATGTGGCCCTCCTCCAGCACCAGCTGATTTACCTGGTCCGGAAGGCTGTGGATGCGCACCAGGAAGGAGGCATCCCCGATCACGGCTTCTTTGTCGGTATAGTGAGATCCTTCCGCCTCTTCCACGCCTTCCACCGCAAGGATAGCCTCTATGTCGTCTTCGGTCAGTCCCATCGTGGAAAGAATGCGCAGATCCATCATGGAAGTCCGGTCATAATACCGGTCTGCTCTGAGGCGCATATCCGGTGATGAGGCTGTCAGACCTGACAAAAAGCCGGCGCCTAAGGCTACGATCGCCGCGATGGCAAAGAATCGGCTTTTCGTACGAAGGATCGTGCGGAGGATCTCCCTTCTGTAACTGGATCTCTTCATACACTTACCACTCGATCTGTGACACCGGTGCCGGATCCGGATTGACCGTATTGGATGTCACTTTCCCGCTTTGGATCGTAATGACCCGGTCCGCGATCTGCTTGAAGGCCTGGTTGTGGGTGATCACCACGACCGTCTGCCCCCGTTTGACACAGGTATCGCGCAGCAGTTCAAGGATCTTTTTGCCAGTCACATAATCCAACGCGCCGGTCGGCTCATCACACAGCAGAAGCTTGGGATTCTTGCTTAATGCCCGGGCAATGGAGACACGCTGCTGTTCTCCGCCGGATAGCTGCGCCGGGAAATGGTCCATACGATCCTTGAGCCCCATATCCGTAAGCACCGTGGCCGGATCCAGCGGGTCCTTGCCGATCTGCGTGGACAGTTCCACATTTTCCAGTGCGGTCAGATTGGGCACCAGATTATAGAACTGGAACACGAATCCCACATCATACCGGCGGTACGCGGTCAGCTGGTGCTCGTTGTAAGCGCTGATCTGCTCCCCGTCTAGGAATATATTGCCGGAGGTGGCCGTGTCCATGCCTCCCAGCATATTCAAAACGGTGGTCTTGCCCGCCCCGCTGGGTCCGACGATAACAACGAATTCTCCTTTTTCAAAGGTGAAGCTGATGCCATCTGCCGCCCGGGTCTCCTGATCTCCGTTTCCGTATATTTTTGTTACATCTTGAAACTCAGCGAAAGCCATAAAACTCCATCCCTTATGGAACCATAATCGTTTCCATATCTAATAGTTTTGTCACTACATATTATATCATAAACCATGCAAATTTATCAAGACTATCTTCCGCCTTGAAACTTAAAATAATCTATGATATAATACATGAGTTGATTTATCGAATATATTACCAAAGGAGTTTTTCTATATGAAAAGCAGGATTTTTATCGCGGTTTTGATCGTGGTCCTTCTGGTCGGCGGGTTCTTCCTGCCCACAAAGTCCGGCCTTCGCGATGAGGTCGAGCCTGAGTCCAACCCCATCACCGTTTTCCAGGAGGTGGAGGAAGAACAGCAGGCGGCTGAAGAAGCCCGTGAGGAGGAAGAGCGCAAGCAGGAAGAAAGCGAGATCATCAACAGCCTGCCGGAAACGGAACAGGAAGCTTACGCCTGGGCCGCTCTGCGCAGCGATCCCGAGTCGCTTCTCATGACGCCGGAACGTATTTCCGAATACAACGCCGCTCTCATCCAGAACACATCCTTTATCGATATTCTGAATGTTCCCAGCTATACGCCGGATCAGATCAAAGACCTGTTAACAGAAGATCAGACCCTTGTCAAGGACCTGACCGGCATGAAGGACGCCATCACCAACCAGAATCTGGACAGCACCTTCCATGATCTGCGCCGGGGCATCGTCCTGTCCCGTTCCGCTCTGAAGGTCCTTCCCACCGATGAGCCGATCGAAGGTCCGGATGGAGAAGTCGCGGATGTGGCGCTCTTGACCAGTTCCACCCCCGTATGGATCCTGCATAACAGCAAGGACAGCCTGTACACCTACGTACAGTCCGCTTACGGACGTGGCTGGATCCCAACACAGAACGTCGCGTCGGCCAGCTCGCAGGAGATCTGGTTAAGCTATGTGGCTCCGGAATACAAGGTCGTCATTACCGCCGCTGAAGTAAACGCGGAAGGCTATGTGCTGGATATGGGCTCCGTCTTCGCTTGTATCGAGGAGAATGGTGATGCCTATACCCTCCTCATTCCCACCCGCCGCAGTGACGGCGCCGTCGAAGGCCGCGAGATCACGCTGGACCGTACGGTCAGCTCCCTCGGCTATATCGATTATACCTGGGTCCACCTGTTCAAGCAGTTATACCTCTACAAAGCCCAGGACATCGATGTTTCGACCGATGGTCTCATCCATAACATTTATCATGTATTCGGTCTGGAACTGCCCGGCAACCTGAGCGAAGATATGGAAGCACTGGGCACGGCCACCGATCTGTCCTCTCTCTCTGATGAAGAGCTGACCAGCTCCTACTCCTCTATTGCAGGGCCCGCCCTGATCCAGGACGCGGATGGCGTAAGCCTGTTCCTCGGTCCGAAAGAGGGCGAAGTGTGGAAGTTCCGTCAGGATAACGGCAAGGGGCAGGAAGTCATCGTAGACGCGCCTGAAGTCCTTACCGTGATCGGTTAATAACAAAAAATAACCGCTGTCTGAGGGGTGACCCCAAAGACAGCGGTCTTTTTATGCTTCTTCGTCGTAATCATGCTTGAACTGCATGTTATACAGCTTGGCATAGACGCCATTCTGCTCCAGCAGGCTTTCATGGGTACCGGTCTCCGTCACACCCTCGGATGTCACGACCACGATCTGGTCCGCGTTCTTGATCGTAGACAGACGGTGCGCGATGACCAGGCAGGTGCGGCCTTCGGCCAGACGGTCCAGCGCTTTCTGGATCTTGACTTCGGTTTCATTGTCCAGTGCGGAAGTCGCTTCATCCAAGATCAGGATAGGCGGGTTCTTCAGGAATACTCGCGCGATGGCAATGCGCTGCTTCTGTCCGCCAGAAAGGCGTACGCCTCGCTGACCGATGTCGGTATCATAGCCATCCGGCAGGGTCATGATGAAATCATGGATGTTGGCTGCTTTAGCGGCTTCGATCATTTCTTCCTCTGTCGCGTCCAGCCGGCCGTACATGATATTATCACGCACTGACCCGGAATACAGGAACACCTCCTGCTGCACCAGTCCGATGTTCTTGCGCAGCGAGTGCATGGTCACATCCTTAATGTTCTTTCCATCGATGGTGATGGCGCCTCCGGAGATCTCGTAAAACCGCGGGATCAGGTGACACATGGTGGTTTTGCCGCCACCTGACGGGCCGACCAGGGCCAGCATTTTGCCGGCCGGGATGGTCATATCGATATGATTCAGGACGGTGGCGTCCTTCTCACTGTAGGAGAATGTTACATCATTAAATCGGATCTCGCCCTTCACGTCTTTCAGATCCTTCGCGCCTTTCTTATCCTTGATGTCCGGATCGGTGTCCAGGATCTCCAGCAGGCGCTCAAAACCGGTCATTCCGGTCTCGAACTGCTGGGTAAAGTTAGAAAGCTTCGTCACAGGCTTCATGAATGTCGAAATGTACAATACGAAGGTCAGGATATCCGTCGCGTCGATCTCCCCTCTTACGAAGAAGATGCCGCCGAAGATCAGGATCGTGACATTCAGCACGTTGCCCAACGTATCCAGGCCGGTCTGGAACAGGCCCATATATTTATAGGATTCCTTCTTGGCCACGCGGAACTGGCTGTTGCCTTTCTCAAACCGGTCCTTTTCATAGTCCTCATTCGCGAAGGCTTTCGCGACCCGGATGCCGGACAGACTGTTCTCCAGCTTGGAGTTGATATCTGCCACTCTGCGGCGCACGTTGCGCTGGGCCTGACGCATGCGGCGCCGTACGATAACGGCAAATCCCACCATGATCGGAACGAATATATAGGCGATCAGGGTCAGCTTCCAATGCATGCGCAGCATGATGAAGAACGAACCGATAAACATAACGACGGAGAGGAACAAGTCCTCCGGGCCATGATGCGCCATTTCTGTGATATCGAACAGATCATTGGTGACACGGCTCATAAGCTGACCGGTCTGATTGTTATCATAGAACTTGAGCGACATCTTCTGCAGATGATCGAACAGGTCCCTGCGCATGTCATATTCCATGCGCACGCCCATGATGTGGCCCCAGTAGTTGATGAAAAACTCCGCGCCGGCCCGAAGCGCGTACAGGACGGCCAGGACCGCGACGATGGTAAAGAACATCCGGAACTGGCGATTCGGCAACGTTACATTCAAAACATGGCGAATGGCGCTGGGGAAGACCAGGTCAACGGCCGCGATGAACGTCGCGCAGAACATATCGAACGCGAACAGTTTCCAATGCGGCTTATAGTAAGGTATAAAACGTTTCACGATGCCTTTTTTCAGGCGGACTGATTTCTCCACGGTACAAGAAAACTCCTTCTTTTAGAAAATCACGCAAAGAACAGTATAGCATTTCCTGATCCCTTTTTGCAACAAAAAAGGACGCGGTAAACCACGTCCTTAACAGATCTATCAGAAAAGTACATCTTTGAACAGTCATTTTCGATCCGCCAGCAGGTTCTGAGCTCTCTCTTTCAGGTGGTCCAGATCATAGATATTCAATGTCTCTTTTTTGATGTTCTAAGTGTATCCAAATCCATTCTCACTGTCAAGACATTGACTTTAGCCCGCAAATTCGATACAATATTTTTGCCAAAGGAGGAAGACTCATGATCCAAGCCATCATTTTTGATATGGGCGGCGTCATCATCGATTATGACCCGGCCCTGTATACCCGCCGCTTTACTAAAGATCCTGCGGATGCCCGCGTTCTGGAAGACGCTGTATTCCATTCTCCGGAGTGGGCCCGTCTGGATGAAGGCACCATAGAGCTGGACGAATTTGATGATGTTTTGCGTAAAAGCCTGGCTCCGGATCTGGCAGAGACAGCCGTCACCTTGTTGCATACTTGGCATGAAAACATGCCTGTCTTTGCCGGAATGGAACGTTTGATGCAGTGTCTTCACAGCAAAGGTTATCCCTTGTATCTGCTGTCCAACGCCGGCCAGCAGTTCCATATCTACTCTAAAAAGATCCCGGCGTTCCGCTATCTGAACGGGATCGCCCTCTCCTCGGACCTGAAGCTTATGAAGCCCGGTTCCGAGATCTTCCACTGGCTCTTATCCACTTATGGGCTAAAGGCGGAAACATGCCTGTTTATCGACGACGCGCCGGCTAATGTGGAAGGTGCGCGGGCCGCTGGCCTTCAGGGGTATGATTATTCAGACGGAAGCTTAAAAAAGCTCTGCCTCTATCTGGCAGAGCAAAACATCCTCACTGAGGATGAGATCGCAAAGATCTTATAAAAATCGAAAACATCGTTAAGAAACAGTGGGTGTTCTAACGAAATGAAGGCCAACTGGCTTTTTGCCAAGAGGCCTTCATTTTATGTTGTCCTCATTGCTTTTGTGGACATGCATTACCTGGTGAGTCCTGCTTTTTAAGCCACATCGGGTAAAGCCCTGCACTGTACAGGATAGGTTCTGAACATTAAAAACCATCAGGTAGCGATTGCGTGTGGGATAAGCAGTTTTGAATCATTATCCTGAATTATTCACGAGGGTAGGTCCTGCATAGGATCCCCACCCTCAGACATGTAAACTGGCATTTCAATGGCACGATTTT
>ONBQ01000193.1 GCA_900316145.1 uncultured Eubacteriales bacterium | reverse complement strand
TTACGGTGGCGATGCGCTAAGGGGTAACACCCGTTCCCATTCCGAACACGATGGTTAAGACCTTAGCGGCCGATGGTACTTGACGGGCGACTGTCTGGGAGAGTAGGTGGCTGCCGTTTTTTTATATCTAAAAATGAGCCATGCACACATGAGGAGAAAAGGCCAGGAAAGAAACATAGCTTGCTAATGTTTCTTTCCTGGCCTTTTTCGACGAATACGTATACGGCGAATGCCGTATACGAGTACAGGAGGAGCACAGCGACGACTGTACGAGTGTGCATGGCGTTTTTTAAATGACGCTTGCAATCATTTCCGGCTAGCAGTATATTATGAGACTATATACGCTGGATCCCGTATACGAGTACAGGAGGAGCGAAGCAACGACTGTACTCGTATGCATGGCGTAACACTATTTTATAATTAATAATAGGAGAAAAGGCTAGGTAAGAAAACATAGTTTGTTAATGTATCTTACTTGGCCTTTTTCGATTTATACAAATATCGCATTATTTCACGTCCCCATAGTCTCCTTGATTTCCATCCTAAACCAAAAAGCTGATCATCTAATTAGACGACCAGCTTCTTTTTGTTTGTACTTTATGGCAGATAACTTAATGGATCGACCAGGGAACCATTTACATATACTTCCAAGTGGAGGTGGTTTCCTAATGAATCTCCAGTGGATCCGACATAACCGATCGTTTGACCGGCACTGACAGATTGTCCGCTGGATACTGCGAGTGAACTGCAATGGGCATAAAGGGTAGTCAGGCCATTACCGTGTGAAACAGAAACATAATTTCCCCAACTGTTATTCCAGCCAGCTGCTACAACTGTGCCGGATGCGCAGGATCCGATGGGAGTACCATTGGCCGCAGCGATATCGAGACCTCTGTGAGGCATTCCATAAATGTAATCCGCTTCACCAAAGTAACAGGTTATCGATCCGTAGAGAGGCCAGATAAAGGAAGAAGAAGGAGTGGGTTCGGGTTCCGGCTCAGGTTCTGGCTCGGGTTCTGGTTCAGGTTCGGGCTCTGGTTCCGGTTCGGGTTCTGGCTCGACCGAACTGGAGGAAGCTTCTGAACTTTGTTCCTTCGAGGATTCAGATGATTCCGGCTTGGATGATTCTGATGAGGAAGGTTCTTCTTTAGAAGATTCCTGCTTAGAGGATTCTTCTTTTGAAGACTCGCTAGAAGATGCTTCAGAAGAGGATTCTGAGCTCTCTTCTTCTTTTGCTTTCGCTTCCTGTGCGGCTTTTTCCTCCATCTCACGAGCTGCTGCCTCGATCTCAGCGGCTAAAGCTTCCCGCTCCTGACGAAGTTTCTCAGCATAGAGCGCTAAAGCATCAGCATCTTTGCGAAGATCATTTAATTCTGATTCTTTAGAAGCGCGGGCTTCTTCCAGAATGGTCATTTGTTCTTCTTCCTCGGAACGTTCCTGCTCCAAGAGAGTTTCCGTATCGGAAATGGTTTGTTCATCCGCCTGGATCTTGGCGCGAGCCTGATTCAGGTTATCGAAGATCCGTTGATCGTAAGCTGCCAACTCACGGGTATATTCCGCTTTGCTGAAAAGCTCGGAAAGCGATTCAGCCTGCATAAGGATGCTGAGATAATTGACATTTCCGGCTTCATACATGGATTTTAAGCGCATCTTAAGCTTGATATACCAGATCGCTTCACTATCTTTAGCGCGCTCCAGATCCTGACGGGTCTCATCCAGTAAAGTAAGATTGTCAGCAATAAGGGTATCTAATTCACGGATCCTGGATTCTGCATCTGAGATCTGACCGTCTAACTCTTTAACTGCAGCCATGACATCCTCGACCTTTTTTTCAATTTCTTCGAGGCGGGCATTGGCTTCTTCTTCATCCATTTCTTTTTCCTGTTCTTGCCCCTTCAGATCATCAAGAGAATCATCCGAAGCAAATGTACGGGTCATGGATAGTGGGAAAATCAGCAGACAGGCCAAACAACGTGCGACATGTTTTTTAATTTTGCGCATGAAAACATAAGCTCCTTGTGCTAATTTTCCTTATTATACTATGGATTTACGAAAAATGCAATGAATATACGTATTACAATGCCGTAATAAAAAAAGAGAGTCTGGTATCAGACTCTCTATAGTTGAGTGGGGGATCACTCTTTATCCGTGATCTTTTCATGATAACGCTGCAAAGAGTGGACCTTGCTTCCGAAGGATTCTTTGATTGCTTTGATACCCTGGACAGCAGCCTGGGCGGCGGCGATCGTGGTCATGTACGGGATGCGGCTGCGGATCGCTGCTTTTCGGATATAGCTGTCATCGACAGCGCTCTTTTTGCCGATCGGGGTGTTGATGATCAACTGGATCTGATCATTGGTGATGGCATCCAGAATGTTTGGACGGCCCTCATTGATCTTCGCGATCTTAGCAGCAGGAATGCCAGCAGCGATGATGGTCTCATAGGTGCGGCCGGTGGCGAGGATCTTGAAGCCAAGTTCATGGAACCCGCGGGCTACATCGACCACTTCCGGCTTATCTCTGCGGTTGACACTGATCAATACAGTGCCTTCCAACGGCAGCTTTGTCTGAGTGGCTTCTTCCGCCTTGTAAACAGCCTTGCCGAAGTTAGAAGAAAGGCCTAATACTTCACCGGTGGAGCGCATTTCCGGACCAAGGACCGGGTCGACTTCCTGGAACATATTGAAGGGGAAGACGGCTTCTTTAACACCGTAATACGGGATATTCTTTTCCTTCAGATTCGGGACCGGAGACGGACGTCCGGAGAATGGAGCCGTCATAATATCCGTTGCGATCTGGACCATGTTGATACCACAGACTTTGGAGACCAGAGGCACGGTACGGGAGGCACGCGGATTGGCTTCGATCACGAATACCTTGCCATCTTCGATCGCGTACTGCATATTCATCAGACCAACGACGTGCATTTCACGCGCGATCTTGGACGTGTATTCCTTGATGGTAGCGATCTGCTCAGGGGTAAGATTCTTAGGAGGCAGGATGCAGGAGGAATCACCGGAGTGGATACCGGCCAGCTCGATATGCTCCATGACGGCCGGCACATACACGTGCTCACCATCACTGATCGCGTCTGCTTCGCATTCGGTCGCGTGATGCAGGAACCGGTCGATCAGGATCGGGCGGTCAGGCGTGACACCGACGGCTTCCTTCATGTAGAAGGTAAGCGTTTCATCATCATAGACGACTTCCATGCCGCGGCCGCCAAGAACGAAGGACGGACGGACCATGACGGGATAACCGATGCGGCCGGCGATGTCCAGTGCGTCTTCCACAGTAACGGCCATGCCGGATTCCGGCATCGGGATCTCAAGCTTATCCATCATGGCGCGGAACAGATCACGGTCCTCCGCCATATCGATGGTTTCCGGAGTAGTGCCGAGAATGTTGACGCCATTGGCCTTCAGAGAATCAGCCAGGTTCAGAGGTGTCTGACCGCCAAACTGGGCAATTACACCGATCGGCTTTTCCTTGCGATAGATGCTTAAGACATCTTCCAGCGTCAGAGGTTCAAAGTACAGTTTATCAGAAGTATCATAATCAGTGGAAACGGTTTCCGGGTTGCAGTTGACGATGATGGTCTCAAAGCCAAGCTTCTTCAAAGCCAGCGCCGCGTGGACACAGCAGTAATCGAATTCGATACCCTGGCCGATACGGTTCGGGCCGCCGCCCAGGATCATGATCTTGGGCTTTTCGTTAGAAACGACATCTGCCTGATTGGGATCGATCCGGTCAACATGATAGGTGGAATAGTAGTAAGCGGAATCTTTGGTACCGCTGACATGCACGCCTTCCCATTCTTCAGTCAGACCGATCGACTCACGGGCACCGCGGATGTCGTCTTCCTCAACATCCAGAAGACCGGACAGATACTTGTCAGAGAAACCGTCCAGCTTGGCCTGCACCAGCATATCCTGCGCGGGAACAGAACCCTTGAACTGAAGCAGCTGCTCTTCCTCATCGACCAGCTCTTTCATCTGCTCGATGAAGTAGTGCTTGATCTTGGTCAGCTGATACAGTTCTTCTACGGAAGCGCCTTTGCGAAGGGCTTCGTACATGATGAACTGGCGCTCGCTGGTAGGATCGTGAAGCATAGCCATCAGATCATCCAGAGATAAGGAAGCAAAATTCTTTGCGCCGCCCAGACCGTAACGCCCGATCTCCAGGGAACGGATCGCTTTCTGGAAGGCCTCTTTATAGGTCTTGCCGATGCTCATGACTTCACCAACGGCGCGCATCTGTGTACCGAGCTGATCCTTGGCGCCTTTAAACTTTTCAAAAGCCCAGCGGGCGAACTTCAGAACGACATAGTCACCGGAGGGAACATATTTGTCCAGGGTGCCGTATTTTCCGCAGGGGATCTCATCCAGCGTAAGGCCGCAGGCCAGCATAGCGGAGACCAGAGCAATCGGGAAGCCGGTCGCCTTGGAAGCCAGGGCAGAGGAGCGGGAGGTACGAGGATTGATCTCGATAACGATGATACGATCGGTGACCGGGTCATGCGCGAACTGAACGTTGGTACCGCCGATGACCTCGATCGCTTCTACGATACGATAGGCTTGATCCTGCAGCTTCTTCTGTGTCTCTTCCGAGATGGTAAGCATAGGAGCCGCGCAGAAAGAATCACCGGTGTGGACGCCCAGGGGATCGATGTTTTCGATGAAGCAGACCGTGATCATATTGTTCTTGGCATCACGGACGACCTCAAGTTCCAGCTCTTCCCAGCCCAGGACGGATTCTTCGACCAGGACCTGGCCGACCAGACTGGCCTGCAGGCCGCGCGCGCATACAGTACGGAGCTCTTCTACGTTGTAGACCAGGCCACCGCCGGCGCCGCCCATGGTATAAGCCGGACGAAGAACGACCGGGTAGCCCAGTTCAGCCGCTATCTTTTCCGCTTCTGCTACGGAATAGGCAACCTCGCTGCGGGCCATCTCGATGCCCAGCTGATTCATGGTGTTTTTGAACTCGATACGGTCCTCGCCACGTTCAATGGCATCGACCTGTACACCGATGACCTTGACGCCATACTTGTCAAGTACGCCGGCTTTGTACAATTCTGAGCATAAATTAAGTCCTGACTGGCCACCTAAATTAGGAAGAAGGGCATCAGGACGTTCTTTTTCAATGATCTGAGTCAAACGCTCAAGATTCAACGGTTCAATATAAGTAATATCAGCAGTTTCAGGATCGGTCATGATAGTGGCGGGATTGGAATTGACCAAAACGATCTCATAACCCAGACTGCGCAAAGCCTTGCAAGCCTGAGTTCCGGAATAGTCAAATTCACAAGCCTGGCCGATGATGATCGGACCTGAGCCAATGATCAAAACCTTGTGGATGTCGTTACGCTTCATGTGTGAGTTCTCCATAGTTTAACAAGCCTGAAAATATACATCTTGAATTATGATAACATAAGAGTTTCTATTCGACAAGATGCTTTTATTGACAATTCTTGGCAAAGATGCTATCATTTTTAGCACAGATTTTCCAAACATAAGCACGCTATCTGGCTTCAGAGAGTGCAGTGTAGTTGCGGACATCTGATCGTTCAAAGCGATATCGATAACTGTGTATACAGATAAGAAAGGTGATATATCCTATGTGTGGATTTTCAGGTTTTTTTGGAACGGGGAATTATGATCGAGAACTGACGATCGAGAAAATGAGTGAGCTGATCGCCCACCGCGGCCCGGACAGTGATGGTAAGTTCGTAGATGAATATTGCGCGCTGGGTTTCCGGCGATTGAGCATCATCGATCTGGAGGGCGGTTCTCAGCCTATCCACAGTCAGGACGGCCGCTATGTCATCGTATTTAATGGTGAGATCTATAACTATCGAGAGATCCGTAAAGAACTGATCGAAAACCATGGCCGCGTTTTCCAGACGGATTCTGACACCGAGGTCATTCTGCAGGCCTATCAGGTGTATGGAAAAGAAACCGCTTCCAAACTGCGCGGAATGTTTGCGTTTGTCATCTATGACAAGCAGAATCATTCTTTGTACGGCGCCAGAGATTATTTCGGTATCAAACCGCTTTATTACGCGGTCATGAATGATACGCTCATCTTTGGTTCTGAGATCAAGTCCTTCCTGGCGCATCCTTGCTTTAAGAAGGAGATCAACCCGGAAGCCATCAAGATGTACCTGGTCTTCCAGTACTCCGTCCTGCCGGAAACCTTATTCAAAGGTGTCTTTAAGATGACGCCCGGCAGTTACTTTACCTATGAAAATGGAAAGCTGGAGCAGACCCGCTTCTTTGATCCGACCTATGAGACTACGGAACGCACTCTGGATGAAACCATCAAAGCCATCGATGACGCGGTCCTGGATTCCGTTGAATATCATCAGATCGCGGATGTAGAAGTTGGTTCCTTCCTTTCAGCCGGTGTCGATTCCAGCTATATCGCTTCCACCGTAAAGCCCATGAAGACCTATACGGTCGGTTTCGGCGTGGGTGGTTTTGATGAGACCTCTTATGCCAAGGATCTCAGTGAGATCCTGCACATGAAGCATGCCAGCAAAATAATCTCCGCGGAAGAGTTCTTTAAGGTACTTCCGCAGGTGCAGTATCATTCGGACGAACCGCATGCGAACCTTTCCGCTGTTCCGCTGTGGTTCTTGGCGGAACTGGCAGCCAAGGATGTCAAGGTCGTGCTGTCCGGTGAAGGCGCGGATGAATTATTTGGCGGCTATGTAACATATATCCCCAGTAAGGAAGGCAATGCCTACAAGAAACATGTTCCGTATGCCATTCGCAAGGGATTGGCCAAAGCGGCCGGAAAGCTTCCGAAATTCAAAGGCCAGGCCTTCCTGACCCGCAATGTAGAAACGCTGGAGAACTCTTATATCGGCCAGGCGCACATCATGGAAAATGAAGAAGCGAACGCGCTTTTAAAGAAGCCGTACCGCAGCGAACTTCGTTACCAGGATGTTACGAAACCCTATTTTGATCGGGTAAAGGATCATGATGAGATCCGCAAAAAGATGTTCCTGGACATGCATCTGTGGCTGCCCAATGATATCCTGCTCAAGGCTGATAAAATGACCATGGCGCATTCTCTGGAGCTTCGCGTTCCTTATCTGGACCGTGAGGTATGGGCGCTGGCACGCTCCATCGATACCAAGTACGATGTAGAAGGCCAGACGACCAAAAAAGCCTTCCGTAAGGCCGCCCTTTCTCACATTCCGAACGAATGGGCCCGCCGCAAGAAGCTAGGCTTCCTGGTACCATTCCGCGTCTGGCTGAAAGAAGATGCCTGGTACAAGCAGGTCAAAGAATATATCAACAAAGACTTCGCGGGAGAATTCTTCGATCAGAAGATGCTCAACCGCTGGCTCGACGACCACAAAAAAGGCAAAGCCAACAACGCCCGCAAAATCTACACCGTCTACGCATTCCTGCTATGGTATGAACAATATTTCATCTTACGCTAAAGCCATGCACAGACGAGAAAACAAGAAAAGCTGCAAGCTGGCTTGCAAAGATTTTCTTGTTTTCGAGGATGTATAGGGCGCAGCCCTGAACGAGGGCACGAAGTGCCCGAGTTCTGCATGGCGTAGAAGCCAAGCAGAACAGGGCAAAAGGAGTACATTATGCAGCAGTTTCGATTTGTTATTTTAGGAGCGGCGAAGATCGCTCCTAAATTTGTAGATGCCGTATCTCATGTGGATGGCTGCGTAGTAACCGCGGTGGCCAGCAAAAGCAGGGAGAGAGCAGAAGAGTTCGCGCAGCGGTTTGATCTTCGCGCGTATGATGA
>ONBQ01000060.1 GCA_900316145.1 uncultured Eubacteriales bacterium | reverse complement strand
GCACGGCATTATCCCGCTTAGGGAACAGGAAAGCAGAGACCTTATTATCCGATGCCTTGTACTTGAGCAGCGTTGCCCAATATACTCCTCCGAAGATCGAGGCGCACAGGCAGATCAGACTCAGGACCCACGCAACTTTCTTCCATCCCTTGCCGGACTTCGGTTTACGAGGTCTCCTTGGCGGCTGATAGGTATAGGGATCCATGGATGGATAATAAGGCTGACGCTCATAACGAGGCTGCTGGTTGTAGGCACGCTCATTCCAGGCCGGCTGATTCTGATAGCTTCCCGGATTTCCATTATAGGGCTGGGTACGGTAAGGATCCGCTCCCTGGGGATACGCCTGTGAGTAACCATTCCCATAACTTTGAGGCCCAGCCTGCTGATAACCCTGCTGGTACCCTTGCGGATATCCTTGCGGATATCCTTGAGGATGACCTTGGGAATACCCATTTGAATAACCATTCGGATAGCCTTGTGTGCCTTTCTGGGAATAACCCTGTGTATAAGCCTGCGGCTTATCATAGGTTCCCTGCGTATAGGGATCCTGCTGGAACGGCCTTTCTTCCGCTTCCGGTTCAGCCACTCTTTCTGTCACAGACTCCTCCGGTACGGGCTGCTCTTCCGGCTGGACCGGTGTCGCTTCATTTTCAAAAAACTCTTCGTTCATACTTAGCCTTTCTAAACCTCATCTATCATGCTCTGCCAGTCCGATCATTCGCAGCTGACCGGGCAGGCAGGTAAAAGCGGCTTGTTTATAGTCTCCAAGGTATTCTCCATCTGTATGGAGCGCCATGGGATGCTTCAGCTGAATGCGGACAGCTGCCGCGTTCTGGAAATGAAAACATTTCAGCTTCTCATGTCTGGCCATGGCCAGCAGCGGAAGATAGAAAAATGTTTTCCATTTCGGGACATCCTCGACCAGACACAAGGACAGCTTGCCGTCCGTCGGGTCGGCCTTAGGCGCCATCTGGATGCCGCCGCCTTCCGCTTTACAATTCATAAAAGCGGTAAAGATCATTTTAGAACAGGAGGATTCCTGCCCGTCGGCATCCATAGTCATAGGAGACGTTTTCATGGTGAACAATGCCTTGATCGTGACCAGAATATAGATCAGATTGCCCATGTGCAGCCGATTCAGGACTTTCTTCCATCTGGACCGGTCCGCAAGCTTTGTGGCCAGCGCGTCCATTCCCATACCGGAACTTATGCAATAAAGGCGGCTTTTTCCCTCACCGTAACGGACCTGTCCCAGATCGATACGGACGGGATCGGCACCTTGTTCGATATCACGCAGGATCCTCTCTGCAAGGACCTCGGGATCTCCCGCGATCTTAAGTTCCCTGGCGAAGTCATTGCCGGAACCGGTTTCGATAACGCCCATCCGCACGCGTGAAAAATCAGTGATCCCGTTTACGGTCTCATTGATGGTCCCATCGCCTCCGATCACGATCAGATTCAGGACTCTGTCATCCGCGGACCGGAATGTGCTTTTGCAAAGGGTGCGGGCCAGCTGGGCGCCGTCTCCCTTGCGTCTTGTTTCATGGGCCGAATACGGAACTTCTTCCCGGTCCAGTACTTTCAGGACCTTCCGGAAGATCTCCTCTCCCTGACCTCCGCGAGATCGTTTATTGACGATGATCGCGATTGGCTCTTTCCTTGTCATCTTTTTTATCCTTACTTTTTTTCTACGAGATTGATCTTATAGGCCAGCGGCAGCGTAAAGGTGAAGGTAGTTCCCTCTCCCAGCTTGCTCTGCACCTTGATATCCTCTCCATGGTTGAGAAGGATCTGGCGCACGATCGTCAATCCCAGGCCATTGCCCTTTTTGTCATTGCCACGGGAGGCATCTCCCTTATTGAACCGCTCAAAAATATGCGACAGCGCTTTTTCATCGATCCCGGCCCCGGTATCTGAGATAGAGATCATAGCCTTCTGTCCGACCACGGATGTTTCCACCCGGATCGTATCTCCCTTACTGGTGAATTTCAAAGCATTGTCGATCAGATTATAGACGACTCGCTGGATCTTATCCAGATCCGCATTGACATAAAGCTTTTCCTGCAGGAACCGGAAATCCATCTGAATGCTCTTTTCTTCGATCCGCTGCTCGAAACCGATGGCCATCTTGACGATCATTTCGTTTACGTCGAAATGAGAAAGTTTCAGTTCATCCTGCCCGTTTTCCATCTTGGTCAGATCCAGGATGTTGTTCGTCATCTTCGTCAGTCGATTGGTCTCATCCAGCACGACCTGCATATATTTGGGATGCATCTCCTGGGGAATGGTACCGTCCAGCATGGCTTCCAGGAAGCCGCGGATGGAAGTCAGCGGCGAGCGGAAATCATGTGAAATATTCGCGATAAAGCCGCTTCTTAGGTTCTCCAGTTCTTTCAGATCCGTCGTCATGGAATTGATCGATTCCGCCAGCTGGCCGATCTCATCATTGCTGTAAGAGGTCACTTCTTTGGAGAAATCTCCCTCCGCGACGGAACTTGCCATCTCTTTCATTTCTTTGACCGGCCTGATGATATTGTTGGTATAGATCAGGATCATGATCATCGCAATGATCGTGACGAACCCCATCGAGATCAGGATCGTGGCGAAAACGACCCACTGCGGGCCATTAACACGGGACATCGACATGTTCAGAATGACAGCGCCGGTGTTCTCCTCATACTGCTCTCTGCCGAACAGAGAGAACTTTTCATGATAACTCTGCTGATAGGCTATGCTGATGGTCTTCTGGTCATAGATCTCCGGGAACGCATTGCGCGTATAGTCCATGCTTATGCCATTCATGATGCTGATGATCTGCTGCTGAGTACGCATATTGTTCTGGATCCGCAGCTTTTCCTGTTCTATATTCCGGCCATAGCAGTATACCTGGATGCCGCCTGTACGGCTCCAGGCGCAGACCCAGATCGAAATGTTCATGGCATTGGCCGCCGTGTTCAGGGTAGAATCGACACTGGGGGAATTGATATCATTCTCCTCCAGACAGGAGCTTATGATCTCACGCGTGGCTTTCAGATTGTTCTCCTGCTGAATGCGGAAATATGAGCTCAAGAAGGTCAGGATGATGCCGGCCATGATCAGAAGGACAAGGCCCAGGATAACGAGGTACAAGCGCAGAAATTTCGTGCGGATCGATACAAACTTCCCGTTCATCGATCATTTGACCTCAAACTTATATCCAACTCCCCAAACGGTCTTGATGCTCCAATTGTACTGGGACTCATCTCCCTGATCGAGCTTTTCACGGATCCTCTTGATGTGCACATCCACGGTACGGGTGTCGCCATAATATTCATAGCCCCAGATCTGGTTGAGCAGCTGCTCTCTTGTAAACACCTGATTGGGATGAGAAGAAAGGAAGAACAACAGCTCCAGTTCCTTCGGCGGCATTTCGATCTCATGATCCTTGAACGTGACCGAATAGTTAGACAGATTGATCGTCAGGTCCGTATAGCTGATGCGCTTTCCGGTGGAAGCTTCCGGCACCTGGCTTCGGCGCAGGACCGCCTTTACCCGGGCCACGAGTTCTTTCGTATCAAACGGTTTGACCATGTAGTCATCGGCTCCCAGCTCCAGGCCAAGAACCTTGTCGAAAGTCTCGCCCTTAGCGGTCAGCATGATGATGGGGATCTGGCTGTCTTTGCGGACGGTACGGCATACTTCATATCCGTCCATCTCCGGCATCATAATGTCCAGGATCAGAAGATCTGCCTGGAAGTTTTTCAGGATATCCAGCGCGATCCTTCCATTTTCGGCCTTTCGGGTCTCAAAGCCTTCCTTCTCCAGATACAATGAGATCAATTCCGCGATGTTGGCATCATCATCGGCGATCAGGATCTTCTGTTTCGCACTCATCTTCATTCTCCTTATTGATCAATGGGCTTTCATCTCTACGATCGTCACGCCGGACTCGCCCTCACCATAAGCGCCGAGCCGGTAAGACTTGACAAATTTGGATCGTTTCAGGAACTGATGACAGGTATTGCGCAATACGCCTGTGCCCTTCCCGTGGATCACGGTCACTTTAGGCACGCCTGCGAGATACGCGTCATCGATATACTTATCTAAAACCGCTACCGCTTCATCCGCGGTCATTCCACGCAGATCCACCTCGAGGCCGATCGTCTGCGCCTTGCCGAAGGCGCCGGCGCTTAATCCCTTGCCGGTGACCTTTTGTTTGGACGTCTTCGTGTCCTCTTCCACGATCTGCTCCAGATCACTGAGCTTGACCTGCATTTTCATGATGCCGGCCTGGATCATCAGGCGTCCCCGGTTATCCGGCGCCGTCTGAACGATACATTCCTGATCGAAGCCTTTCATACGTACGCGGGTCCCTGGAGTCAGTTTCTTCGGATCCAGCGGTTTGGATTCTTCTTGCTTTTCTTTTTCCGTGTTCTTTTGCGCCTTGGCCGCGTTTTCCCGCAGCTGGGTGCGTCGGCGCTCGAGCTCCCGGATATCCACCGTATGGCCTTCCCGGATGAGTTTATTCATTTCCCGAAGCGTTTCATCCGCCTCGTTTTTCGCTTTGTAGAGGATATCCCGGGCTTCTTCTTTTGCTTTTTGCAGAATGCGTTCCTTCTGCTTGTCCAGCTTTTCCCGCTCTTTCGCGGCATCTTCTCTGAGGCGCTTGGCCTCGGCCTGCAATGCGCGGATCTCTTCTTGCTCTTCTTCCTGCTTGCGGCGACGCATCTCCAGATCGGTCATCATCTCTTCGAACTGAACATCGTTGCTTTCCAGAAGCGCCTGGGCATCCTCGATGACCTCTTCCGAAAGACCCAAACGGCGGGAGATCGCAAACGCGTTACTCTTGCCGGGAACTCCGATCAGCAGACGGTAGGTCGGCTGCAAAGTATCGATATCAAATTCACAGCTTGCGTTCTCGACCCCGGGCGTAGATAAAGCATAGACCTTCAGCTCGCTGTAATGGGTGGTAGCGGCCGTCAGGATCTTCCGCTTGCGCAGGTTTTCCAGGATGGCATTGGCCAGGGCGGCTCCCTCTACCGGGTCCGTGCCCGCTCCCAGCTCATCGAAGAGAACCAGGGAAAACGGCGTGACTTTCTTAAGGATATCTACGATATTGACCATATGGGATGAGAAAGTACTTAAAGACTGCTCGATACTTTGCTCATCGCCGATATCCGCGAAGATCTGATCCAGGACCGCCAGCTTCGGCTTGTCCGACGAGGGGATGTGAAGCCCCGCCTGTCCCATAGCCTGGAGCAGGCCCAGAGTCTTCAGGGTGACCGTCTTACCACCCGTATTCGGGCCGGTTACGATCAAAGAAGTAAAGCTGCCGCCGATATAAATGGTGATCGGTACCACCTTACCGGGGTCAAGCAAGGGATGACGGGCATTTTTGATCTCGATCTCCATGGTGTCCGTGAAGATCGGTTCGACCGCGTTCATTTTGAGCGCCAGCTTGGCCTTCGCGAAGTAAAAGTCCAGCTGCACCATAAGATGATAATCATCCAGCAATTCGGAGGCGCCGCTGTGCACCAGTTCACTTAAGGAAGCCAGGATGCGGCGGATCTCCCGCTGCTCCTCCAGGCTCAGCTCCGCCGCCTGGTTGTTCAGCTGCACGACGGCCTGCGGCTCGATGAAGATGGTAGAGCCGGAACCGGACTGATCATGGATCATGCCGGCCACGCTGCCCTTAAATTCCGCCTTGACCGGGATGCAGTACCGGCCGTTTCTTTGGGTAATGACCTCATCCTGCAGCATGGTCTTATAGGTGTTGGAGTGGATCATGCTTTGCAGATGTGAACGGACTCTTTCCTGCGTCAGGCGGATATCGCGGCGGATCGAAGCCAGCTTCGGACTGGCATGGTCATACATCTCCTCCTCGGAAGCGATGCAGCGGTGGATCTCCTTTTCCACAGAGACCAGCGGATTTAAGCCCTGAAACATGGGATCCAGACAAGGATAGCTTTCATCCTCCCGCAGATGCTTGCCATAGGTTTTCATGATATCGACGCCATAAAGGAAAGACGCGATATTCAAGAGTTCTTCCATGGAAAGGACCGCGCCTTTTTCGGTGCGGTTCACACTGTTTTCTACATCTCTTAAACCGGTAAAGGAAGGCGTTCCTCTGGTGACCAGATAGGTAAACGCCTCTGCCGTTTCTCTTTGCCAGCGACGGATCTCAAACGGATTGGTACTGGGAGCAAGTTCCCTGCACAAAGCCTTGCCCGGTTCGGACGCGGCCTGATCCGTCAGCTGGTCGATGATCTTATTGAATTCCAGTTTATGTAATGAACGTTCTTCCATATTTTTCATTAGCGCCATGTATAATTGCGCAGTTGTCCGGTTTCCTGCATACCTTCGAAATCAAGCTGCCTGAGCGCTTCATATAAAACGATGGCTACGGAATTGGACAGGTTCAATGAACGGAAATCCTCCCGCATGGGGATCCGAATGCAAGTCTCCTGATGCTCGTATAAGATGTTTTCAGGGATACCGGCCGTTTCCTTGCCGAACATGATGAAATCATCCGGCTGAAACGCAACATCCGTATACTTCTGAGGGGCCTTCGTGGTCGCCATCCAGATCCTGGCTCCCGGGTTTCGCTCCATAAAATCTTCAAAGTTCCGATAGGTGAAGATCTGGACATCGGACCAGTAATCCAGGCCGGCTCTCTTCAGATGCTTTTCATCCAGTGAAAAACCAAGTGGCTCGATCAGATGCAGCGTGGCCCCTGTACAGGCACAGGTCCTTGCGATATTCCCGGTATTCTGCGGGATCTCCGGCTCGTGCAATACGATATTCATAGTGTGTCGATAAACTCCTTCATAAGTCGGAGTGCTTCCTTCAGCTGCTCCTGACTGTAAGCGTAGGAAATGCGGACAAATCCTTCCCCGCTCTCTCCGAAAGCCGATCCCGGAACGACCGCGACGTGCTTTTCAAAAAGCATTTTCTGGCAGAATTCTTCTGAAGTCATGCCAAACCGGCTGATGTTGGGAAATACATAGAACGCCCCCTTCGGTTCAAAACAAGGAACATCCATCTCCTTCAGCAGCCGCAAGACCAGGCGCCTTCTGTGATCATATTCTTTGCGCATCTCCTCGACCTCATCATCGGTGTTGCGAAGAGCCTCGATCGCCGCGTACTGACTCAGGGTTGGAGCGCACATGATGGCATACTGGTGCATCTTGGTCATCTGTTTGATGAGATCAGCCGGACCCATGGCATACCCAAGGCGCCATCCGGTCATGGAAAAGGCTTTGGAAAAGCCGTTGATCACAAGCGTACGCTCTTTCATGCCGGGCATGGTCGCGATGGAAACATGCTTCTCGTTTCCATAGGTAAGCTCTGCGTAGATCTCATCGGAAATGACAAACAAGTCCTTTTCAACGATAACACGGCACAGGTCCTGCATATCCTCCCGGCTCATGATCGCGCCGGTGGGGTTGTTCGGAAACGGAAACACCAGGACCTTGGTCTTATCGGTAACATGTTCGAGGACCTCAGAGGCTGTCAATTTGAACTCATTCTTCTCCTGCAGCGGGATGGGGACCGGAACACCGCCTGCCAGAATGGTACAGGGCGAATAGCATACGAAGCAAGGCTCCGGGATCAGGACTTCATCCCCCGGCTCCAGGATGGAACGCAGACCGATATCGATGGCTTCGCTGCCTCCGACCGTGACCAGGATCTGATGCAGCGGGTCGTACTCCAATTGATATTTGCGATGCACATAACGCGCGATCTCTTCTCGGAGCTGCTTTAAACCCGCGTTGGCTGTATAGATGGTGCGGCCCTGTTCGATCGAATAGATGCCCGCCTCCCGGATATTCCAAGGCGTATCAAAATCCGGCTCGCCCACACCCAGAGAAATGACGTGGTCCATTTCGGTCGCTATGTCAAAAAAACGCCGAATGCCGGAAGGCGGCAAGCCTTCCAGCTTCGAATTGATATACTTTCTCATGCCGATACTATGATCCTCTCATCTTTTTTATCATCTTCCAGGATCATGCCATTTTCCTTGTATTTCTTTAATACAAAGTTGGTAGACGTGCTTAATACGGATTCCAGAACTGCCAGGCGTCTGGCCACGAACAAGGCCACTTCTTTCATGGTCTTGCCCTCGACGATGACCATCAGATCAAAGGCGCCGGACATCAGGAACACAGAAGAAACTTCTGAAAAACGGTAGATGCGCTGCGCAATGGCATCGAATCCCTGGTCTCTTTGAGGTGTTACCCTTACTTCGATCAAAGCCAGAACATGCTCGTCATTGGTTTTATCCCAGTTGATCATCGTATGATATCCATAGATGATCTTCTCTTTTTCCATTTCGGTGATCTGGTCCCGGATCTCCTCCTCCGAAGCATCCAGGATCGTGGCCAGGTCGGTCACAGAGATCCGCGCGTTTTTATCCATGGCATGCAGGATATCTTCTCTCATAGGATCTATTCCTCTTTCTAAAACAGTTTTTTTGATTTATTCTCCGGCATTCTCTTCCGAGGTTTCGGAAGAAGCAGTGTCCTGCTGCGGACGTTTTTTGGTGCCGATGGTGATGCGGTCGGCTACGGCGCTGTAGGTGCTGCTGTTGAAGTATTCGCTCGTGGTTTTTCCATTTTCCGTCACGATCTTGTATACATCATACTGCAGACCTTCCCGTCCGTAGGATGTGACCTTCTGCTCATCTTCATACATGGAATCATCCTTCGTATAGATAGGACTCGGCTTCGCGATGGTCCCGACCTGATAAGATTCAAAGGAAACCGTTCGGGACGGGTCATGCTCTTCCACACCATAGATGGTGCAGTTCAGCGTTCCGCCATAGGCACTCATTTCGATGTAAATAGGATATTTGGAGGTATTGACGAACTGAAAGTTCTTGCCGCCGATACTCATAGCCGCATCCTGTCCGTTAGGAACATAGCCCGGCTCCAGAGAGTGGGAATACCGCTCCGTCACATCCAGCTCCGCCCGGATCACCGCGTTGTACAAGGTGGTGCAGACCTGACACAGTCCGCCGCCCAGGCCCGGTACGTACTGGCCGTTGGAGATCGTACTGGCCTCCATATATCCGGACGCTGTATCCACCGGAGACACCGTATCATTGAAATTAAAGGAATCACCCGGCTGCATCCACAGGCCGGAAATACGGGAGCATCCAACTTCCAGGTTCGTGTTTCGCGGTGTATTGGCCAGGTCATAATAGGTATTGAAGGTCCCGATCACGGCTCCGAAGTCTTTCAGATCTTCTTCCTTGATCTCGGGCTCTACTTCTTCGATCGCAAGCTCCAGCTCGATATCTTCCTGCCCCTTGATCTTCTCGGTCAAGGTTTCTTTCATGGCTTCGATATCCAGCTTCTGTCCGGGGACTTCCTTGGTGGTGACAAATTTATCACCCTCTTTTGTAACAGTTGCATCCTTCGCTTCTTTTGTTACTTCCTCATCGATCTTGGCCAGGATCTCATCGATCTTAGAAGCATTGTACTCTTCAGATAAGATCAATTCGACCGGATCGGAAGCCAAGGCCATGATCCGATCATACCGCTGTCGCAGTGATCCTTCACGGCAGACTCCATAGGCAGAGGCCGCCACTTCCGCGGTGTTGGCGGTAAAGCCAAGATCCGCGTAAGTAAAGGACCAGTCCTGTCCCTCGGTTTTCAGAGTGATCTTTTTTTCAAGGACAGCATCGGAATAATACTCATTGAGCGCTTCGGTTGCTTCTTCTTCCGTCATTCCGCTTAAGGAAACGCCCATTGCGCTTACGCCGTCATAGATGGTATCCACGTTAACGACATCCGACCATTGTTTGTAGACGCCTTGCATAGAAGAAACCTCTTGCTGATACGATTCTTCCAGCTGCGCCGCTTTACGGCTGGCCTCCTGGCTTAATTTCGCTTTTTGCCAGGTATAATAACCGGCCAGGCCGGCAGCCGCCAGGACCGCCACACTCAAAATGCCCAGTGTTACCTTCAATCCGGTATGTTTTTTCTTCTTTTTGCTCATGGATGCTCATCCCCTTTTTATATAAAGTAAGTCGAGTTTATTATACTACCTTTCGTAAAAAAATGCTACCATTATATCGAGAAATCATCCAAAAACCGTGATGGTTTTCTTTTCGAAGCCTGTTCTTTGATATAAGAGAGATACAATCTTTTTCGGGGTCTTGTCATGGCAACATATAAAACCCGACGTTCTTCTTCGATCGCGTCTTCTCCTGTGGAACGCTCATGCGGACAGAAGCCTTCATTCAGGTTTGGGATGAAGACCGTATCAAATTCCAGACCTTTCGCTCCATGCATGGTCATGACCCGTACTTTTGGAAGACCTGGATCGCTCTTTCTCTGGATCCAGTCTTGCAGATTCTGAAACAGGCAGGCTTCTTCTTTCAGTACCTTAAACTGCCGGGTGACATCTGACCACCGCATCCCCTCTTTTTCCTGCTGGCGCATCATGTATTCGCGGACCCCGCCCATATACCAGATATACCGGATCGCATGAAGAGGGTCCATGTGCCGGATCTTATTTCGAACATGCTCCATTTCTCGCTGTTTGATGACTCTGTCAGGATCACGGTTCCCGGCCAGATCCGGAGCCATATTCATTCCGGACGCCTTATATACGATTTCGATATCTTCTTTCGATCCTTTATCTAAAGCCCAAAGAATATAGGATCGCATGATCTGTTCTATTTGTGAAGGCATGCCTTCCAGCTCCTGGCAAAGATAAAAGATCCCATGGTCAGCCAGTGCTTTTGTTATATCTTTGAATTCTTTTTTTGTGCGGCATAAGACCGCGCACGACCCTTCCTGTTTTCTGATCTCCCGGCTGATCCAGGATGCCTGGCCTTCTGAGGTAGTATGGGCTTCCAGAATGCAGCTTCCCCTTTTGCCCGATCCGGATCCCTTCAGGTCTTTTAGAAAGCGTATTCTGTTATGTCTGATCAGTTCGGAAGAAGCCCGGATGATCGCATCTGCGCAACGGAAGTTTACGGTCAGATCCACCCGCTTGGTTTCTGAAAAATCCTTTGAAAACCTTAATAAAAAACGCGGGGAAGAACCGCGGAATCCATAGATCGATTGATCATCATCCCCTACGACGAACAGATTGCGATATCGGGCGGCCAGCCGGATCAGGAGCTCATACTGCACACTGTTGATATCCTGAAATTCATCGACCAGAATGTACTGAAAACGTTCCTGGTAAGAAGCAAGAACCTCCGGCCGTTCAATAAACAGAGCTTTCAGTTTCATCATCATATCGTCAAAATCGATCTTTTCGTGAAATGCTTTGTACTCTTCGTAATGGCCAATGGCTCCTTTGAAAACTTCCAGACCATTGTTGTTTTCTTCCAGATGCTTCAGCTTCGCCTCTTCCAGCCCTCCCGTGTTTCTCAATCTTGAATACTGATGAAAGATCAACTCGGCCTTCCACTTAGCCTCTTCCAGCGAGCACTTGTATTCTTCCCGCAGCCAGTCGGAAATGGCTTCGATCGCTTCCTTTTCCTCCAGCAAAACATAAGGAAACGAACTCTCTTTTCGAAGGATCTCGAAGAACGCGGCGTGAAATGTCCGGATCCAGGGCTTCTCTTCCTGAGGAGCGATCTTATGAAAACGATCTGACATTTCTTTGGCCGCGTCCCGGGTAAAGGTAATGACCAGGATTCTGGAAGCCGGAATATGATGGACCTGAGCGAGCCTGGCAAGGCGCGTAGTCAGGACTGCTGTTTTGCCCGACCCCGGACCCGCGATCACCATCATAGGACCGTCTTTATGGATGATCGCCTTGTGCTGTTCTGATGTAAATATCAATAGTTTGCCTTTCTTGAGGTGTTAAAGGATCGAACTGTATAACAAGAGAAACTGCCTTGTTTCCAAGGCAGTTTCTCTTTTCAGCTTCCTGCATATACAGGACCCAAAATTTACTTGATCAGAGCAAATTTGAATGATTAGTCGTTAGATGTAAGATTTTCAGAGAATGTTCGTTTTGAATAATCAATTATTCAGCGTTAACATACTCGATCTGATAATACTTATCCAACAGTTCGATGTACTCGGTCAGACGCAGGCCATCGAAGCCGGATACGTACTCTTCCCAATCAGCCTCGACATCCTTCTGGCCCAGGGCGAAGAAGGACAGCCACTCACGCTGATAATCACGGATCGGGGTCTCCATTTCGGAACGAAGGTTGGAGTCGTTCTCATCCATGACCAGGGTAGGTACGCGCTGATCGAACGCATCATACATTACGTAATAATCGTGGGTGTCTTTGTACAGACGTACTTCGGTATCCCAGTAAGCTTCCGGATCATCCCAATCGGTCTGCTGACCCAGACGGACAGCTGCGGACTTGTTAGCAATAGCAACGTTATCGCAAGCTTCGTTGGTGTCTTCAGAAGTATAGGAGTTACCGCCTTTGATCTTGTACAGAGCCGGAGCATCCGGATCAACGCCTACAGCGCCTTCATCAGGCTGAGACAGGATACCTTCGAAGGAACCGGCATATGCACGGATGGAAGCTTCCTGCTCAAACTGAGCATCAGCCCAACGGAACATAACTTCCGGATACTCGCACTGAGTGGTGATAACCAGGTTACCGCCAACACCTTCAGCGTCAGACAGGGTATTGCGGACGCCGTGCGGGCCTTCAACATTGGACAGAGCCTTGTAGTTACGCTCACGATACAGGCCGTTCGGATCGGTAACCTGCTTGTTACCAACACCAGACCACCACAGAGCAGCGATCAGAAGACCGATGCGGGCGTCGTCCTGCATACCGATGGACTCAAGCTCGTCACCGGCAATGCTCATGAACTCTTCATCGATAAGGCCTTCGGCGACCCAGTCATGGATCAGCTGTACGCCTTCTTTGTACTCGTCCGTAGTAGCTTCATAGTTAACATGACCGTCGCGGATCGCAACTTCCATGTTATAGTCGTCATAGTGATAAGACTCAAGGATCCAGTTCGCTACGAAAGCGTTCCAGGCAGAGCCGTCACCATACTTACCACCGATCATCGGGATCTCATCAGTAGCATCGCCGTTGCCGTTGCAGTCGTTGTCACGGAAAGCTTCCAGAACGGTCTTCAGCTCATCGATGGTGTTCGGGGTCTCAAGGCCAAGGTCATCCATCCACAGCTGGTTGATCCAGGCGCGGCCGGCATGGAAGCAGTGATAGCACTCGTTAACGCCGGCGATGCAGTAGATAGAACCATCCGGGCAGGTGATAGCCTTCGGAAGGTATTCAGTAGCCTCATAAGCCTGAGTGGAGTAATAACCGAACTTCTCGAAGTAAGGAGCCAGGTTGTAGAAAGCACCCTGAGAACCATACTTAACCTGCAGAACGGTGTTGATTGCGGAATACTGGAAAGCATCCGGATACTCGCCGGAGGCAAGGATCAGGTTGGTCTTCTCTGTGATAGAGTCTTCCGGAGTCATCTCATAGTTCATATGGATGTTGGTTCTGTCTTCGAGCCAAAGCACGAATGCGTTGGTCATCATATCCGGAACGTTGGAAACCTGACGGCAGTTGACCGTGAATTCCATCTTGTCATTAACGATCGGGAACTCGCCGTTAGCGGTCATCAGACCATGATCGATCACATCGCCATCAGCTGCGGGAGCCGCTTCACCGCCCTCTTCTTCCGCGCCTTCATCGGCTTTGCTGGTTTCTTCCTTCTCGGTGTCGGCAGCAGACTCGTTTCCGCCCTCGCTCTTCTTGGAGCAAGCGGAGAACAGGCTGAGGACCATGAGAGAGGCCAGCAATAAAGCTAATACACGTTTCATGTTTTCCTCCTTGTTGATAAATGAAGAACACTCCTGCTCTGATCAGGCAGAGTATACAGAAAAGCTGTATTGGCCCAAAGGCCAAATACTGTTTATGTAATACCACATGCGGGCCTCCCTCCCAGAAAACCCGCATCGGTAAAACATACTTGGGAAATGTTCGCGATCAGCCCTTGATGGAACCGATCATAACGCCCTTAACGAAGTGCTTCTGGATGAACGGATAAACGCACAGCATCGGGACGGTGGAAACAACGACCAGAGAGTACTTCAGAAGGTCCTTCAGGCCCTGCTTACGAAGCAGCTCATCAGCGCCGACCATCTGAGTCGGGTCGACCGTGTTCATGATGATGATCTCACGAAGGACCTGCTGCAGGGTAAACATCTTACGTTCTGTCAAGTACATCAAGGCGGCGAAGTAACCATTCCAGTGACCGACCGCGTAGTACAGGGTCAGAACCGCGATAACCGCCTTGGACAGCGGAATGACGAACTGGATGAAATAACGGAAGTCCGAGCAGCCATCCAGCGTAGCGGATTCATACATATCGTAAGGAATGCTCTGGATATTGGTACGGGCAATGATCATATTGTAAACGGAGACCGCCATCGGAACGAACAGAGCCGGATAGGTATTCAGCATGTTCAATTTAACGACGACCAAGTACAACGGGATCATACCACCGGAGAACAGCATGGTGAAAGTCCAAAGCCAAGTCAGGAAAGTCTTGCCCCACAGGCCGCGGACAGACAGCGGGTATGCGACCAGGAAGGTCAGCACGATGTTGGTGATGGTACCCATGACCGTGACTTTGATACTGTTCCAGAAACCGGAAAGGATCAGAGGATGCTTTAAGGCAGCCTTATAACCTTCGACGTTGAATCCCACAGGATACAGCCATACCTTGTTGGACTTAACGGCGACCGCGCTGGAGAACGAAGCGGATACGATGAAGATCATCGGATACAGAACGATAATGAGCGCGAAAGTCAGGACACAGTAGTTGATGGTGGTAAAGATCCGGTCACCATGGCTGAGCTTGATCTTATTTTGATTTCTTGCCATTGTAATCCCTCCTTACCACAATGATGTCTCGCCGACACGGCGGGCAATGAAGTTAACTGTTGTAATGATGATGATGTTACATACCGAGTTGAACAGGTTGACGGCCGTTGCCAGCTCGTACTGGACCTGCTGCAGACCCATACGATAAACATATGTGTTGAAAACATCCGAAGTGGACATGTTCAGCGTGCTCTGCATAAGAAGGATCTTCTCATGACCAACGCTCATCAGAGAACCGCAGTTCAGGATCAAGGTGATGATGATGGTAGGCATGATGCCCGGAATGTCAACATGCAGGATTTGCTGCAAGCGGGACGCGCCGTCGATCTCTGCCGCCTCATGCAAGGACGGATCGACACCGGCCAGAGCCGCGATATACAGAACCGAGCTGAAACCTGTGCCCTGCCAGATGCCGGACCAGACATACATGTGTTTGAACGCAGCCGGCTCAGACATGAAGGAATAGCGCTTGCCGCCGGCCGACTCGATGATGTTGTTGATAAGGCCGGTCTTATTCGAGAACAGAAGGAACATGATGGAGACCAGTACAACGACGGAAATGAAGTACGGAGAATAGGTGACCATCTGAACGATCTTCTTATACCGAAGGTTGCGGCATTCATTCAAGGCCAGGGCCAACAGGATCGGGAACGGGAAACCTGCGATCAAGGAGTAGATACTGATGCCAAGCGTGTTCTTTAACAGACGCGGGAAATCACGAGTGCTGAAGAAGTTGCGGAACCAATAGTACCAAGGCTCGATCCACGGACTGCCGGTAATACCTGCTCTTGCGGAGTATCTCTTAAAGGCGATCAGAATACCATACATTGGCCAATAAGAGAACAAGATCAGTACGATCAATGGCGGGATCAACATTACGTAGCATTGCCAATGAAGCTTGATCCGTTTTAAGGCTGAGCCGCCCCGGATATAGGCTTCTTCGGAATTTGCTCTTTGCTTTTTCTTAGCCATACCTCAACTCCTCTTTCTAACACGTTTTCAGGTACTAAGATGCGATCTGTTTACGTTCTGTCACACCTTACTTAGATTTACCACTATCATAGGAGATATCGAAGGCATTTACAAGCTTTATTATTTATGATTATAGATTCATTTTTTACGATTTCCGCACTTATACACAAAAAACAACAAAATCGGAACGTTTCAGTTTGACAAAATCGACCATTTTGGTAATCTTTGATTATGTCCGATTGTATGGTTTAGTTGATTTTTCTGTGTTGGCTTGTGTTTGTTTTATATCTTTTGCTGTGCGGATCATCCCTTGACTTCCACCGGATTGACCCCAAAATGTTTCTTAAAATTTCTTCTGAAACTGCTCACATTGTCATACCCGCAGGCAAGCGCTACTTTCTCCACATTCATATCCCTTTGACGAAGCAATTCAAATCCGATATTCATGCGATGCTCTTCCACATAAGCCAGGAAATTGATCCCCATGTGCTGTTTGAACTGCTGGGAAAAGTAATTCGGTGTCAGATTGAAAAAGTCCGCGGCCGTTTTCAGGTCCAGTTTGGGATTGGTGACCTCAAAATCTATAAAACGGTGCACCTTTTGTTCGAAGGTATCGAACCGGTTGATCTGGCTGCGCAGGGACCTTCGGCACACTTCATACAGTTCCATGAGCACGAATCGGTACCACGTCTCCCCTATGATCGTATTCTGCATATGGGTCACAAGGAAACTGACCTCATCATCTGAATATTTGCCATACTGGACCAGCAAGGCCGTAATGATCATGATATAGAATTCCCGTGGATGGATACCGCTGTTGCCATACTGGTACGCTGCATGCATCTGGGAAAAGAAGATCCTCGCCGCGTCAAAATTGCCCGCTTCCAGGTAATCCACGAACATGCGCATTCTTTCGTTTATGATCTCCCGGTTGCTGTTGACGTGTCCGATCTCTTTTTCCAGGATAGGATAGGCCTTGTTTTTGCCAAGACGGGTGTGTTCGAATTGCAGCATAGCCCGGTTTGTAACGCTTTCTGCCTGATCTTCCGGGACCGGTTCCTTGGTGTACAGGATCGTGCAGTCATATTCTGCCATCTCCGGGATCGCTTTGATCAGAGCCGTTTTTTCCTGGATCTCGCTGCGGTCCAATTTGTTCTGAGCCTCAAGCCGGATCACGACCATACCCGTCTTATAACACTCCGCCCTTTCTGCCTCGGAAAACAAAGACGTCGCATGTTCGCTGATGGATCCTGTCACATGGATCCATTGTCTGAATTGTTCCATGCGGATATCTTCCTTCAGGCTTTCGATCATGATACAGATCAGTTGATAGGCTTTCACTTGGGCATCCTTTCTCTCATTATCCAACATAGATGCATTCTCCCGTGCGTGTCGCGTACAGCATCTGTTCTGATACGTCCCGCCCTGTGATCTGACGCAGGGCATAGGCATAAAGATCCAGCTGACGGCCGTACTGGGTCCTTCGCTTTTCATCCAGCACCCGGTCCGATTTATAATCGACGATGATCCACCGGTCATCTTCTACGAAGCAGCAGTCGATGATACCCTGGACCATGATCGCGGCCGGCAAAGACTTATCTATCTGGGGCAAAAAGTCCGGCACCCATTCCCGGATCTTTTCCATCGGTATATCCACGATAAACGGCTGCTCTCTTAATACCATGGCGGACTGACGCATGCGATCCGCCAGCTGGCTGACGGAAAACATTTCCAATTGACGGAGCGGGATCAGCTCCATCTCCTCATCCGAAAGGCGCTTCTGGCTGTGAAGGCGGTCCATTTGCGCCTTGATATCCGGATCTGTCAGATCCAGCAGTGATAGCGCTTTGTGGATGGCGGTGCCAGCCCTGTTGCCGGCGTTCTCTTCCGATGTGGCAGATGGCAGGATGATCCTCTCTTCCTCATCGGGTCCGCTTACAGCGAGCATCGGCTCCGCCTCGTCCGCTTTTTTCAGCTGGGACACCGACACGCGAGCCGGCAGCATCCTTCTCCAAAGATCCGGATAGGACCAGGCAAAGCGCGACTCCAACTCCTGATATGTCTCATCCTGTATTTCGCTGTTCCTGTCATCCCCTGTCTTCAGGGAACCGCTTTCATCTTCCTGCCGTTCTTCTATTGCCAGTTTGATCGGAAGGACGGTCCAGTCCGCTGATCCTTTCGCGATGGGGATGAGCCAATCCAGGAAACATCCGGCTGAAAGGATCTCGTTCTCTTCCAGGCAATTTCCCTGCGCAAGCGTCTCTTTGTTGTCAGGATCGCCAAAGCCCACGCAATACAGCGCCTGTTCGGCCCGGGTCAGAGCAACATACAAGACGCGCATCTCTTCCGCCAGTGTCTCATTCCTTTTCTTTTCAGCCAAAGCCCGGTGCGGCAGCGTTTCATAATAAAACGAACCATCGCTATCGACCCGGCGCGGTCCGATCCCCAGTTCCGCGTCCAGGATGATCTGGTCATAGCTGTCTCTCTGATTCCATCTGTGGCCCAGTCCGATCACATAGACGACAGGGAATTGCAGGCCCTTGCTCTTATGGATGCTCATGATCCGGACCACATCATCCTCTTCGCCCGCGAACAGTGCCTGCTCCTCATCCCGGCTCTGCTCTTCCATTTTTGCAATGTAGCGCAGGAAGTGGAACAGACCGCGGTAACTGCCCTTTTCATACGCGGCAGCCCGGGTCATCAGAAGGTCCAGATTGGCCCGGCGGTTTTTTCCATCCGGCGCCGAGGAGGCATACAGATAATATCCTGTTTCTTTTAATATCTGCCAGATCAGCTCGTAGACCGAGAGATAGGCTTTTTCTCTTCTCCAGTTAGAGAGCATCTCAAGGAACAAGGCCGTTTTCCGAGATACCTCTGTATCAGTCTCTGCTTCCGGATAAGCAAGAAGCGCTTCATATAATGAAACTTCCCGTCCCGCCACGCGCCGCAAGGCAGCCAGTTCTCCCGCTGAGAATCCGAACATGGGGGAATACAAAGCTCCTGCCAAAGGAATATCCTGTCTGGGGTTGTCGATGACCTTCAGGATATTGATCACGCACTGGATCTCTTTGGTCTGATAGAAGCCGGTCGTCACTTCGCTGAAGGAAGGGACCTCATACCGGGTCAGTGCCTCCTGCATCAGCGCGGCCTGGGCATTGTTGCGCATCAGGATGGCGATATCCCGGGGCCGGACCGGTCTGTACGTCCCTTCCGCATCCAGGATCAGCACTCCTGAGGTAAGAAGCGTCTGAATGGCTTTTGCCGTAAAGTCCACTTCCGCTTCTTGCGCGTCACGGCTTAAAAGTTTGGATTCGGAATCAAGAAGATATAAAACCGGCTTTTCCGCCAGAACGCGGTTGACTCTGTCTTCTTCCGGAGCGGGAAAGGTACGTCCCGGCACGAGCGCTTCCTGTTCGGTATAATCGATCTCTCCGGTCGGCTTGTACATCAAGCTGAAGAAAATCGAATTGACCGCGTCCAGGATCTCGGAACGGCTGCGGTAGTTCTGATGCAGATAGGCCACATCCGCGTCTGCCAGGTCCGGATACCGCTCTTGCTTATCTAAAAAAAGTTCCGGCCTTGACTGTCGGAATTTATAGATGCTTTGTTTCACATCCCCGACCATGAAAACATTGATCGGATCCCCCTGCTCATTTTTACGCGCGATGCTTTGAATGACCGCTTCCTGCACATCATTGCTGTCCTGGTATTCATCGATGCTGATATACCGGTAGCGGTCCCGGATCTCCATGGCTTCCCGGGTGGGAACGCCATCCCGGATCAGGATCCGAAGCGCAAACCGCTCGAGATCAGAAAAGTCAACGATGCCTCGTTCCCGCTTTGCCTCCTGATAGGCCTCGCGGAAGCGATTCATAGCGACCGCAAGTCCCTGGATAGCCGGATAGACCTCTTCCCTCAGGTTCCGGGCTTCGTTTTCGTCAAACCAGTCCCCGTCCATCCGGTTCAGGTCCTGCAGGGTGCTTTTTGCCTTTTCCGCGATCCCTTTGACCCGCTTCTCGCCCGCCGGGTCTTCCTTCCACGCCTTATAATTCATCCTAGGGATGGCGCTTACCGCTCCCGGAACATCATTCTGCTCCAGGCACGAAAGTATCTGCTGGATCGAAAGAAGGATCTTATTATCCGGCCCTAAGCCGGCCCTTATAAATTCATCTGCCAGTTTTTTATACCAGGCGGAGGCCTGCCGCAGCGCCAGCGCTTTCCTGTTCAGAAAGATTTGATACCACGGGGATGTTTTAAGAGAAGACTGATCCCCCGGATCCAGCGCCTTGAGCGCTCTCTCCATCCACCCATCGGGATCTGCCTGGGATTCCAGAAAACGGTGCGTTCTCAAGATCTGCTCCTCGATCCCGCTATCCTGCTTCGCTCCGCTGTAACGATCCACAAAACGCAAAAAAGCCTGTCCTTCCGGCTGCTCAGGATCATCGGCCAATTGGTACAGATCCTCCAGCACATCCGCCAGGACATCACTTTTCAAAAGTTCCGCCTCCGTATCATCCGCGATGCGGAAGCCCGGATCCAGCTCTTCGATGCAGGTCACGTATTCACGGATCACTTCCAGACAGAAGGCGTGGATCGTCATGACATGCGCGCCTTTGAGCTTCTTTAACTGGAGCGACAGACGCGCGGCTTCCTTCAGGCTGCCCGGGTCATCCTGTTCAGAGACCTCACGCAAGGCTTCCCGCAAACGGGACGTCAGCTTATC
>ONBQ01000192.1 GCA_900316145.1 uncultured Eubacteriales bacterium | reverse complement strand
GTTCGTAAACGTCATCACCAGAAGCTCATCGACATCGACATGATCCTCGGGATCGGTGATCAGACCTACCAGCCGCTCGATCATGACAGCCGTCTTGCCTGAACCGGCTGCCGCGCTGACCAGCAGATTTCCCTTTCGGTGTCCGATGACCGTCTCCTGATCCGGATTCCACTGCACCTTACTCATTTTCCTTCAGACGCTCCAGCTCATGGAGGAAAGAATCCACATCGGTAAAGTCACGATAGACGGAGGCGAAGCGTACATACGCGACCTGGTCCAGATCCTTCAGTTCCCGCAGTACATTCTCTCCGATTTCCCGCGTTGTGATCTCCTTATCATAGGAGCTGCGTGCCATCGTCTCGATATTCTCCGCGATCTTCTCGATATCCGCGGTCGCGACCGGGCGCTTGTGGCAGGCCCGCATGATATTGGTGATCAGCTTTTCCCGGTTGAACAATTCCCGGGTATCATCTTTTTTGATCACCATCAACGGCAGTGTCTCTACGCGCTCATAGGTGGTAAAGCGTTTTTCGCAGTTTTCACATACGCGGCGGCGACGGATCTCGACCCGGTCCTCAGACGGCCGGGAGTCGATCACTCGTGTATCTTCGTTTCCGCAGTAAGGGCATCTCATGATGGTTCCTCCTTTTATCTTCCGATTCATTCCTTGATGAAACCGGTATCTTCCTCCAATGACTCCGTATTCAGCGCGGCCGCGACGGCCAGTTCATCACATCGATTGTTGCCCGGATTATCCGCATGGCCTTTGACCCAGTGAAAGGTGATCTGATGCATTTTCATCGCCTCTTCCAGGCGGACCCACAGATCCACGTTCTTGGCTTTTTCTTTGCGCTGCTTGTCCCGAAACCAGCCGTTTGCTTTCCATTTGCGTACCCAGCCTTGTGTCATGGCATTGACCAGATACTGGGAATCAGAAAACAGGTCGACCTCGCACGGGACTTTTAACGCTTCCAAAGCGGCCACCGCCGCCAGGATCTCCATCCGGTTGTTGGTCGTGGATCGAAATCCTTTGGCCAGTTCCTTTCGATACGTCTTTCCGCCCGCTTCCGTTTCCAGGATGACCCCGTAGCCCCCGGGACCCGGGTTGCCTCTGCAGGCTCCATCCGTATATATCGTAACTTTCTGCATTCGTTTCTCCATTTACATATGATCTGTCATTCTGTTTCGACGGCTCCGCCGATCTCGTAAAGATCTCCCCAGAAGGACGGCCAGGTCTTTTGCATACAATCCACTCCGAGAATATCTATGCCACGGAAAGTCCTGAGCGCCAGCACGGTCAGGGCCAGGACCATCCGGTGATCTCCTGCGCTCTCTGCCTCTCCGCCTTCAAACAAGCCATCCGGCTCTCCCTGGATGGCCAGCCCGTCTTCCTTCTGGGAAATGAGCACGCCCATCTTTCGAAACTCCGTGGTCAGAGTTTTAAGAAGATCGAACTCTTCCTGCCTCAGTTCGGAAACATTGGTGATGCGCAGGGTCCCCTCTCCAAAGGCACCGATAACAGCCACCGCCGGAACAAGATCCGGGGTATTGCCCAGATCCAGGATCTTGTTGCGCGGCAAGGGACTGGGATATACTTTGAGCCCTCCATCGGCAATCCACTCCGTTTGCACATCCAAGTCTTTCAGAACATCCAGGACAGCGCGCTCCTTCTGAACAGAATCCGGATCGAGCCCGTCCAAAATGAGGCCTTCCTCCTCACCGGCAACAGCGCCGGCGGCCAGAAGAAAAGCGGCCTGAGAGTAATCAGCTTCGACAACATATCGACCGGCCCGGTATTTTTGCCCTCCGGGGATCTGATAACAAAGATCCGACACCTTCTCAATGCGGATGCCGAACCGGCGAAGCAGGTCCACGGTCGATTCTATATAAGATCTTTGGCGAAGCGGAGGCAGGAACTCGAGCGTTGACTCCCCCTCCAGCATAGGCAGCGCCATCAACAGGCCAGCCAGGAACTGTGGTTCTGAGCTCCCGGAGACTCGAAAATGAGCATTCTTCCACTGCCCCTTGACCAGCAAGGGCAGTTCCTCCTCGCTTTCCCTCTCATAGGCAAATCCATGCTCTTCCATGAGATCATAATACACCTTAAGCGATGTACGTGGCAGCCGGCCCATGCCGGTGAAGATCGCCCGCAATCCCAGGACCCCTGCCACAGGGATCAGCAAACGAGCGGTCGCGGCGGATTCACCGCAAAAGATGCGCTCCACCTTGCCTTTTAAAGAAGCGCCTCCGATGCCGCGAATGGTCAGTGTATCCTCATCCCGCCATACGATGGCACCCATTCGCTCCAAGGCATAGATCGTGGCTTCGATATCACTGGACCAGGTGATATGACGCACCGTAGAATCCCCCTCCGCTAACGCGGCACACAGGATAGCCAGGTGCGACAGGCCGGCGGACGCCGGGATCTGGATCCTTCCGGATACCGTCCCAGGCAATACTGTGATCTGCTCTCTCACTTTTATGCTCCTTTATAGGACTGACCCTTCAAATTTACAGAATTACTATGATATTCAATTATAACAGAAAAAGCTCATAAAATCAAGAAGAGCCTCGTTTTTTACGAGGCTCTGCACGATCTATAATGTTTCAAAAATTACGCTTCCCTTTGTATCCAGCCAATGATTCGCCCATATGATCACGATCAGGAAAACCAGGCACCAAAGTCCGATATAAAGAGATGGGGAAAGAACTTTGCAGGCAAACCAGAATCCCACTCCATACAGAGCCATCAAGACCCACCCGCCAAACAGGATCAGGAAAATGGTCATGCCCTGTTTTACCACCATAGTCTCACTGCTCCATTCCAGGTTCGGGTGAAGCAGATTCAGGATCAGTCCCAAGGCGGAATTCAGCATGATATACAGAGTGGAAAAGACAACGAGCAGTATCCCTTCCAGGATGGTCGGCCGTATCGCGTACCACAGAGCTCCTGCCAGAAGCCATGCAGGGACCATTGTCAGCGCGAAGTGCAATTTCTGCTTAGCCCTCAGCACTTCCCTGGCCGGCGCGGGCAATGTATGGATGATCCATATACTTTTTCCCTCTAAGGAAACGCTGGGCGCTGTCAGATAGTTCATGGAAAGGATCATGCCGATCGCGCAGCACCCAAACCCGACGATCCACCCGGTGGGGATACCCGTCGCAGGCAGCAGCTGCTCCAGGAACCCTCGTCCCTTGATCGCCACATAGACTGCGCCAACGATCATCAAAAGCGAACCAAGGCTGCAATTGAGCATGTAGGTCGCGCTGGACAGATAATGCTTCCATTCCCGAACGAACAAGGCTTTTTTCACCGATGACACTGCAAGCTTCTTACCGGCTGATCTCTTTGTGCTTCCGGTGGCCGCGCTGCTTCCGGTAATATGGAAAAATGTCTTGCTCAGCAACGCCAGGATCACCAGGAAGAAGCCGATCGCGATCAAGGCAAAGATCACAAAAGCTTTCGGATCACCCATGCAGGCCAGGCCTAGCTGATAGATCGGATAGATCGCGGTGCGGAAGGTCTTTTCGACCTTGCCCACATTAGCCAGGATCTTCTGCAGGATCGCACTGGCCTTGTAATAAACATAGTAGTAAGCCGCCAAAAAAGTGATCGCGAGGAAAACCGTGATCAGGCTCTTGTTCTTCAGGCGGGCGGAGATCAGAGCAATCACCCATCCGAACAGGCAGGTCAGTCCCAGGATGATAAAGCCCAGCAGGAAAACAAGCAGGATCTGGAAGATGAACGCCGCAATGGAAGGTTTCTGGATAGTCCAGGCGGCGATGATCGTAGGAACCATCACGAAAGAGGAATACAGAAGGCCCAGCAGATATACGGACACCATGCGGACCAGCAGGATCCTGGACGGTTTGATCGGCATGGACAGCAGCATTTCATTGTCTTTGGCCGAATACAGACCGGAATAGGTATTGAAAACACTGCCCAATGTTCCGAGCAGGACAGCGATCAGGCCCATCATCGCGAACATCATCCATCCCATATCCAGGGCAAAGAATGCATCTCCTACGGCACAGGCCATTTCAAAGAACAGAAAGCCTAAGGACGCGAACGCCATAACAAGAATGATCGCGACGCCGGCCATCCCGCCTTTTCGTTTCTTTTGGCCATTCTTGTTTTTCCTGACGAAGCTGTTGGCGAATTCCATCATCTGTTTTTGGAACAACGCCCCCATGACAGATCGTTTTTTCTTCAACATGATCATAATGTTTACTCCTCAAGCTCCAGGAAAACTTCTTCCAGGGATTCATCGCCCTTGACCTCTTCCATGGTTCCGGAACGGATCAGGCGGCCGTTCTTGATGATCGCCACCTTGTCACACAGCTTTTCGGCAACTTCCAGAACATGGGTAGAGAAAAAGATCGCTCCGCCTCTGTCACAGATCTCACGCATAATCTGCTTCAGGGAAAAGGCCGCTTTCGGATCCAGACCGACGAAAGGCTCATCCATCAGGATCAAGCGCGGATCATGGATCAAAGCACCGATCACCGCGAGTTTCTGCTTCATGCCGTGGGAGTAAGAAGAGATGAGCTGCGTCAGGGCGCCTTGAAGGCCGAACTCCGAGGCAAACCGCTCCGCCCGTTTATTGCGGTCCTCAAGCGAGATACCGAAGATATCCGCGATAAAGCTCAGGTACTGGATACCCGTCATATACTCGTAAAGATCCGGATTATCCGGAATATAAGCCATGATCTCTTTGCATTCCATGGGCTTTTCTTTAATGGACATATTATTGATAAAGATGTCGCCGCTGTCAAAGGGAAGGATACCGGCCACGCTCTTTAGAGTCGTTGTCTTGCCGGCTCCGTTATGGCCAATAAAACCATAGATCTCTCCCGGACGGATATGAATGCTCAAATCATCTACTGCCTTTGTCTGATCGTATGTTTTGGTGATATGTTCGATACGAAGCATCGATATAGGATCCTTTCTGTTTTTTTACAACGCCTATTATATCTTCTCAGTCTCAAACTGGCAAGCCTCTGGGATAAATGGGCGTTTTTCGGGATAATCGCGAAAAGTCCGGTCGGAACCGGACTTTTTAATTCAAATGATCTTATTGAAAAAGCAGCTGTAGCTTCCAGTATGACAGGCCGCGCCTGTCTGCTCCACTTCCGCCAGAAGACAGTCCTTGTCGCAATCCGCGCTGAGCGAGATGAGCTTCTGGACATGGCCCGATGTCTCTCCCTTGAACCAGAGCGACTGGCGGCTGCGGCTGTAGTAGTGCATATAGCCTGTTTCCAGCGTTTTATTGTAGGCTTCTTCATTCATGTAGGCCTGCATCAGGACGATCCCTGAATCTTTGGCCTGTGTAATGACGGGGATCAGCCCGTTTTCCAGGGTCTTGAGTTCAGAAAACGGTATCATTGCGCATCCTCCCTGTAGGGACGCATGGGGATACCATACCGTGCCAGTTCCTCTTTGATCTCACGCACGGAGAAATTGCGCGGCAGTTTGGGCGAATACAGCATCGAGCTGATGATCCCTGCGCTGGCCCCCGTCCGGGTGAACACATCGGCCAGGTGAGATGGCTTGCCCGCGCCGCCGGAAGCAATGATCGGTACGCTGACCGCGTCCGAGATCTTTTTGGTTATATCCAGATCATAGCCCTGATGGGTCCCGTCATTGTCGATAGAGTTGACACAGATCTCGCCGGCTCCTAAGCTTTCTCCCCGGATGGCCCACTCTACGGCATCCATACCGGTAAACGTACGAGCCCCGTCGATGGCGATCTCATAGCCGCTGGGGATCTTCTTGGAAACGCCAACATTTTTGACCTGCATGGACAGGACCATGCACTGCCGTCCGAAGGCTTCCGCGCCTTGCCTGATGATGTCCGGATTGCGCACGGCCATGGAGTCGATGGAGATCTTCTCCGCTCCGGCTTTCAGGACTTGATACATATCCTCAAGCGACCGGATCCCGCCGCCTACGGTAAAGGGAACGAATACTTTTTTCGCGACGGCGCGCACCATGTCCAGGTCGATCGGGCGTTTCTCCGCGCTGGCCATGATATCATAAAAGATGATCTCATCGATCTGATCCCGGTAGACCGTTTCCGCGATCTCTTCCGCCGGTGCGATGTCGATATTGTTCTGGAACTGGGTCGCTTTCGTGACCATGCGGTTCTTGACGTCAAAACAGGCGATCAATCGTTTTGTCAGCATACGGCCTCTCCTTTCGTCATAGCACAGAATCGCTTCAGCAGATCCAGTCCGGCCGGACCGCTTTTTTCCATGTGGAACTGGGAGCCCATGATGTTGTCCCTCGCGATCAAGGCACAGAAAGGATGGCCATACTCCGCTTCACCTGCAGTATCCTGCGCACAGTCAGGGCTGGCGTAATAGGAGTTGACGAAGTAAAAATAATCTTCCTTCAAGCCTTGGACCAGGGGATGATCTCCCTTGAACCTGACCGCGTTATAACCCATCTGCGGGATACGGACTCCTTCTTCAAAGCGTTTTACCTGTCCGGGGATCCAGCCCAACGTGTCACAATCCCCCTCTTCACTATGGGATAAGAGCACCTGCATGCCGACGCAGATCCCAAGGAACAAGGTCTTCTTATTTAATACCGCTTCATTCAATACTTCGATCAGTCCCAGCTCCCGCAGGCTTTCCATGGTAGCGTCTGCCGAGCCTACGCCGGGCAGGATGATGCCGTCCGCGCCAAGGATCTGATCCGGATCAGCGGTCAGGACCGCTTCTTCCCCCAGATGATCGAGGGCATTTTTTACACTGGGGCCGTTGCCGGCCTTATAATCGATGACTGCGATCATGACTCAAACCTTTCTGCTGCTTTCTGAAAATCGATCCGTCCTTCATAGATGGCCTTTCCGATGATGACGCCGGACAGGCCGGCCGCATCCAGACGAACCAGATCCTCCATGGAGGACACCCCGCCGGAGGCGATAACAGACAGCCCCGTCTCCTCCTGCATCTTAACGGTCTCTTCGATATTGGGGCCGGTCAGCATGCCGTCCCGGGAGATATCTGTATAAACACAGGTTTTCAGGCCCATCTTCCTCATGCGCCGTCCCAGATCCACCGCGGATACATGGGAGACTTCCACCCAGCCTTCGAGAGCGGCCATGCCTTTTGAAGCATCGATCCCCACTACGATCCTGTCCGGGCCGAAAGCAGAGAGTGCTTCCTCCAGAAACGCAGGATCCTTGACCGCTGCCGTTCCTATGATGACCCGGGATACCCCCAGATCCAGCCGCTCACGGATCTGGTCCATATTGCGGATCCCGCCGCCGTTCTGTACCGGGATGCCGACCGCGTCCACTATGCGCCGGAGCGCTTCCCGGTTTACGCCTTGTCCCGCCAGCGCGCCGTCCAGATCAACCGTATGGATATAGCGGGCTCCTTGTTCTTTCAGCCAGAGCGCGACCTGGGCCGGATCTTCGCCATACACTTTGACTTCATCAAATCTTCCCTGACGCAGACGGACACACTGGCCGTTTTTCATATCGATCGCCGGATAGAGCTTCATGACAGGCTTCCTTTCGAGGAACGAACTCCCTGGATGCGCGGGTCGATGGAGACGGCCATATCCATGGCCTGTCCGAAAGCCTTAAACATGGCCTCCGCGATATGATGATTGTTGGACCCCGCCATTTTAACAAAGTGCAGGTTCATACCCGCGTTGACCGATACCGCATAGAAGAATTCGCGGATCATCTCGGTATCCAGCGTTCCCAGACGCAATACGGTGAATTCGGCATCCATGTTCAGGTAGGGGCGTCCTGACAGATCCAAAGCGCAAAGCATGAGCACATCATCCATGGGAAGCGTCATCGTTCCGTACCGGCGGATGCCTGCTTTATCTCCCAAGGCTTCTTTGATGGCCTGTCCCAGCACGATGCCGATATCTTCGACCGTGTGATGACAGTCTACCTCCAGGTCCCCCTTCGCCTCCACATTCAGCTGCAGGAATCCATGCTTCGCGAACAAGGTCAGCATATGATCCAGGAAGCCTACGCCGGTTTGGATGACGGAAGGCTCCTGACAGTCAAACGTCAATTCCAGCTTAATATCGGTCTCCGCCGTCTGGCGGTGTATCTTCGCAGTTCTCATGGTAAAAGGATCTCCTTTATCGCTTCTAAAAACAGTGTGTTCGTCTCCGGATCCGAGACGGAAACGCGGGCATACGCGCTCATTTTACCACTGTACGCGCGCACCAACAGCCCCTTTTCAAGCAAACGGGCTCCCAGATCCGGAAGGTCGGATTGCATGAACAGATAATTGGCCTGGGAGGGATAGCAATGGAACCCCTTGATCCCTTTCAAAGCGCCAAGCGCCTTGTACATGCGGTCTCTTTCCGAAATGATAGTACGGATATGTTCTTTGTACTCTGCCCGGCCTATGACACAAGATGCGGCGATCTGGGAAAAGGTATTCAGATTATAAGGTGCCCGGACCCGGTCAATGGCCCGGATCATTTCCGGATCAGCCAGCGCGTATCCCACTCTGAGCCCGGCCAGACCATATGCCTTCGAAAACGTACGCAGGCTGACCAGGTTCGGGAAGCGGCTGATCAGGTCCAACGTCTCATTTTCCGCGAACTCGCCATAAGCTTCATCCAGCACGACAACACATCCGGCCTTAGACAGAATCGAAAGCAGGTCCTCCCGCTTCAAGCCTTGTCCCGTCGGATTATTGGGCGAACACAAAAACAGGATCTTCGGCCGGACTTCTTTTAACGATTTCAGGATCATTTCCGCGGAAAACTGAAAATCATTTTCCGGTTCCAGGGGAAAGGACACGGCCTTTCCATGATTGATCTCGGCCGCGGTCTGATACATGGAAAACGAGGGCGACGGCACGAGGATGGTCTCGCCCGGCTCCAAAAACAACTTGGTCAGGTAGTCGATGAGCTGGTCCGAACCGACGCCGCAGGTCACATTCTCCGGGGAAAGTCCGTAATAAGCAGCGATCGCCTCTCTCAGGACCGTATTGTCCGTATCCGGATACAGGCGCAGATCTTCCTTTTCCAGGATCCAGGCGGAAAGCCTTTCTCTTACCGACTGGTCCAGCGGAAACGGGCTTTCGTTGGCGTCCATTTTGCGGCCGGTCACCGGCTGGACCTGATAGTTTTCCCAGTTTCTCAGGTCTTCTCGGATATATCTTTCGATCATGACTTGTCTTCTTTCATTCTGAGGCGGACTGCATTGGCGTGGGCGAACAGCTTTTCCTCCTCGGCAAATCGGATGACATCATCTCCCAGTTCTTCCAGTCCCTGCTTTGTGATATACAGCAGGCTGGATTTGCGGATGAAATCATCTACATTCAAGGGAGAGAAGAAACGGGCGGACCCGCCGGTGGGAAGGACATGATTGGGGCCGGCCATATAGTCGCCCAGAGGTTCCGGACTATAGGGGCCAACGAAGATCGCGCCGGCGTTGGTGATCAACGGCACGTACGCAAAGGGATCTTTTGTCACGATCTCCATGTGCTCCGGCGCGTAGGCATTGGCCATATCCACGCCCTCATTCAAGTCACGCACCAGCAGGATCATGCCCCTGTTTTCCAGGGCTTTTTCAATGACGTTCTTTCTTGGAGCCGCTTCCGTCTGGATCTTCAATTCCTCCAGCGTAGCCTGAGCCAGCTTCTCACTGTCCGTGATCAGGATGGAGCCGGCCATTTCATCGTGTTCCGCCTGGGACAGCATATCCGCCGCCATATAACGGGGATCCGCGGTCTCATCCGCCAGGATCAGGATCTCAGACGGGCCAGCGATGGAATCCACGGAGACCTGTCCATAGACCAGCTTTTTGGCCGTAGCCACGAAGATGTTGCCAGGGCCTACGATCTTGTCCACCCGAGGGATCTGTTCCGTTCCAAAGGCCAGCGCAGCGATCGCCTGTGCGCCGCCCACTTTGAAGACCTTTTCCACGCCGCAGACTTTTGCCGCGGCCAGAACGCGCGGGTCGACCATACCGTCAGCCTGAGGCGGCGTGACCATGACGATCTCTTTTACGCCTGCTACACGCGCCGGCATGACATTCATCAAAACAGAGGATGGATATAACGCCTTGCCGCCCGGAACATATACACCGACCCGCTGCAAAGGCAGGATCAAGGTTCCCAGCATGGTCCCGTTCGGCTCGTTCATGATCTGCGATTGCCGCTTCTGCATGGCATGGAAGCTTTCGATGCGCGCGGCCGCTTTCGTCAGGATCTCTGTAAATCCCGGATCGATCTGCTTCAGGCCCGCTTCAAACTCTTCCTCGGAAACGAGAAAATCCTCGATCTGCACGTGATCGAACCGGGCGGTATACTCCGTCAATGCCCGGTCCCCCTCTGCCTTGACCTTTTCGATGATCTCAGTAACCACCGCGTCAAAATCCGATGTCGTAAGCGCCGTCCTTTTCAGAACGGATCTATCTCCTGTAAATCTGGTGATCTCCATATCTTTTACCTCTGCTTATAATGAACTGCCGATCCGGCGGATCAGATCACTGATCTCTTCATGCCGGATCTTCATACTGGCTTTATTGACGACCAGCCTGGCAGAGACCGGACAGACAGTATCCAGCACGACCAAGCCATTTTCTTTCAAAGTGCTGCCTGTTTCCACGATATCCACGATCACATCTGCCAGGCCGACGATAGGCGCCAATTCAATGGACCCGCCCAGCTTCAGAATCTCCGGCATCTGGTGTCGCTTCAGGAAATATTCCCTGGCGATCTCCGGGTATTTGGTCGCTACTTTAAAATCCGCGCCGGAGCGCAGAAGCTGTTTCCCTTCCGGGAAACCCGCGACAGCCATACGGCATTTTCCGAACTTCAGATCCAGCACTTCGTAGATATCTTTCTTTTCTTCCAGCAGGACATCTTTTCCGACGACACCCAGATCCGCCGCTCCGTATTCCACATAGGTTGGAACGTCGCCGGCCTTGGCCAGGAAAAACTTAACGCCGGCTCCCTCATCTTCCAGGACCAGCTTCCGGGTATCCGTATACATTTCTTCACAATGGATCCCGATATTCTCCAGCAGAGACATCGTTCGGGAAGCCAGTCTTCCTTTTGTCAGCGCGATCGTTAACCCGCTCATGCTTCCACCTGTCCTTCCTGCCCGGTCATAACGATCCTGGCACATTGATGAGTCGCGGCATAATGCTCCGCTTGCTGCTGATCCAGTCCCGGGATGGCCATGACGAGCTCGCCCTTCTCCCTGAGGCAGTCTGCCGTCCGGATCACCTGCCCGGGGTCTGCTCCTGTGACCAAGGTAAAAGCCTCCTGCTCAGTTACGATTTTCTGCGCTTTGACCGCTTCTAACAGGCGATCCTCATAAAAACCGAATCCGACAGCGTCAAAAGAGCTTCCGACCTGATACAGCAGTGCGTCATACCGCCCGCCGTCCAGCACCGGTTCCGCGGCTCCCAGCACATAACCTTTGAAAATGACGCCGGTATAATATGTCAGCTCCGGCTTCATGCCCGGATCGAACAAAACATCCTCCTGCACCTGATAAGCCTGCAAATAATAATCGACCTCAAGCAGCCAGCCAAAATCCTTCGCAAGCTCCTCCGCCTGCAGGCGCTTTGCCAGGTCATACCCTTCCGTCAGAAGGCTTCTGTCGCCGGCTTCTGTAACGAGGCTCAGCATCTTGGCCTGATCCTCAGTGAACGCGCACTGCATGTCTTTCTGTTCCAGAGAGAAAACATTTTTGCTTTCGATCTCCCGGCTCCATTCATCCTGCTGATCAGCCGGCACTTTAAGCGCCTGCATAAGATCCGACACCAGTCTGGCATGGCCGATCGTGATCCGATGATCCGATAGGTTCAAAGCTTTTAACGAATGCACCGCCGCGCATAAAACTTCCGCGTCTTCAAAAGAACTGGCGTGGCCGTACAGTTCGATGCCCGTCTGTCGGAGCTGACGCTGTTTGGCGGAATATCGTGAATTATACCGAAAGGTGGATCCGGATGATGTGACACGGATGGGCAGATCGGCCTCCCTGAAATAGAGAGATACCATTCTGGCCAAAGCAGGGGTCATATCCGGACGAAGGACCAAAAGATCTCCCTCTCTGTCAATGAATTTATACATGTCCCGAGGGGCGACACTGCCTCTCTCGGCGCTGAATACGTCCAGATACTCGACCAAAGGAGTCTCCACATGACGGTATCCGAAACGGGCAAATACACTGCGCAGCTTTTCCTGGATCCAGCCAAGAGCCGCTGCTTCATCGAATAGAATATCCCGAAATCCATACGGGGTATATAACTGATCTGACACGAATGTCCTCCTGAGCCCGGCTATACGTCGCTCTTCTTGCCGGTTACTTTATTATGGTAAAGTGGTAGAGCGATAAACTTTTCAAAGTATATCAGAAATTCAGGTTCCTGTCAATACTCAAAAGACCAGATCGCTCTGGCCTTTTTGGTATTCTGTATTACATATCTTCTTTCATCATGGGCTTCAGGCTCAAATGATATGTAAACTCTTTTTCATTGAGCTGATACGGAGGCAAAAGCTGCACACCGCAAGAGCCGGACCCAACGCCGGATTGTTTATAATCCAGCTGGACCACGACATGGTCATCGCTCTTAAGCTGGAACGGATGCGCGGCCTGTTCGATCTCCTCCATGGAATAACGGGAAGCGTTAAAGGAAATATCTTTATCCGACTCCACATGCAGACCGATGCCAAAGGCATTCGTTACATCGACCCAGGATGTCGCGTAATGCGCGCCGTTCTCCTGCGGCATGGGGTAATTCTCCCACATCTGATCGACATTGGTCTCATAGATCGAACGGATCGTGGCATGGTGCTTGTCAGAATATGACTCCTCCGGACCGAAGCCGAAATAGGCGACCTGATCCATATAGGAAGGCATGGTCAATTGTACGCCAAAGCGCGGAAGGAAGAAGCCCAGCGTTCCCTTGCGGTGCGGGAAATCCGCCACTTCTTTCACTTTGACATCCGTGGAAAGCTCGATCTTGCCATCGGCGCAGACTGTCCATCTGGCCTTTCCGGTCAGGATCGGGGTCAAAGATTCTGTACCCATGGCATAACTGACCTCAAAGTGCAGGCGCATGGGACGCTCATCATAGATGGTCGTGCCGCGGACCAGCATTCTGGCCTCATCGATGCCCAGCGGCTTCCAGAACGGACGTACTTCCCGATCATTGTCCAGGGACGGACGGCGGATCACGAAGGTCGTCTCTTCTTTCAGCATCTCGATGCCATTGTATTTCAAGGAGCAGAAACCGCCATGTCCCAGATGGAACGCATACATGAAGTTCAGGCCTTTGATGTAGACGATCCCGTCCGTTTTCCAGATATCGAGCGCGCTGTGCTTCGGAGCCGGCTGACCTGGGATCCTCTTGTAAACAGTATCCTTCGGAAGGGCTTCCTGCAGGACCAGCTGTTTCTGCATCAGGATATGACCCGCCTTGGCCCATTCCGTGGATCTCGTGGTCTTTGCGTACAGGATGATGGTCACATAACCGGGCTCCTGCGGCATATACGGGATCTCGATGACTGCGGTCTGCTGCGGTTCGATCTCCGGCACGTTCAGGATGCCCTCTTCCACGAACTTCCCGTCCTTCTGGATCTCGTAGAAGAACGCGATGTCCTTGGTCGTGGTGAAATCATACCGGTTCTTAATGGCCAGGTTCTCGCCATCCAGGATAAAGTCGATCGGAGAGATGATGTATTTATATTCGTACAGGCCGTTTCCAGGCGTGCGATCCGGGAACACCAGACCATCCATGCAGAAGTTCCCGCTTTGCGGATGCTCGCCGAAATCTCCACCGTAGGCCTGGAAGATCTGCTCTTTAGCACCGAAGGAACGTTTGCTCGCGACAGGCACAGCCGGCTCCAGCAGGTTTTTATTCTCATCGACCGGGGCTTTCGCGACGATGGTATGGTCACACCACTCCCAAACGCAGCCGCCCATCAGGCGAGGCTCCTTGTAGATCATATCCCAATAATCTTTCAGATCTCCCGGGCCATTGCCCATGGCGTGAGAATATTCGCAAAGGAAATAGGGCTTGGTCTGGGCAGGATCATTCAGATAATCGCGGACCCAATAGGTCGGATCGTACATCCGGCTCACGATATCCAGGCAGGACTGGTCTTTGTCCGGCGCTCCGTGTTTAGCCCCTTCATAATGAATGATACGGGAATTGTCTCTGGCCTTGGCCCAGACCGCCATGGAAATGTGGTTTTCGCCATAGCAGGACTCATTGCCCAAGGACCAGCTGAAGATGCAGGCCTGATTCTTGTCTCTTTCGACCATGCGCTGCATGCGGTCCAGGAAGGCATAGTTCCAGGTGGGATCGCTTTCCAGGCCGCAATTCTGCTCCCAGGCGCCGTGACACTCCAGATCCGCCTCATCCATGACATACATACCGTAACGGCTGCACAGTTCGAGGAATCTGGGATCATCCGGATAATGGGAAGAACGGATCGTATTGATATTGAACCGCTTCATGAGCATAAGATCCGCCTTCTGATGGCTGAGCGGCACCGCCGCGCCAAACAACGGATGGGACTCATGGCGATTGACACCTTTTAATTTGATCGGTCTGTGATTGACGCAGAAAACACCATTCTCGATGGCGAAGGTGCGCAGGCCGACACTGAATGGCAGGACCTCCTGGCCCATACGCAGCTGCAGCTGATACAGATACGGATGCTCCGCGTTCCAGAATACAGGATGCTCCAATTCCAAAGTCAGAGTCTTAGGAGAATCACCACATGCTTTCGCAACGACTTTTTCTTCAGCATCGATGAGCACCGCTTCGACCTGCCCCTTAGCCTGGTCCATTTCGATGGTCAGGACGGAACGATCTGTCAGATGCAGCTGACGGATGAAGGCATCGCGAATATGATCCGTTTCACGTGACAGAATGTAGCAATCTCTGAAGATACCGGAAAAGCGGAACGCGTCCTGATCTTCAAGGTAGCTTCCGTCACACCATTTCAGCACGACCGCCGCGATCGTATTGCGGCCTTCGTGCAGATACTGTGTGATCCGGAACTCGGAAGGCATGCGGCTGACCTTGTCAAACCCGACGAAGATCCCGTTGACCCAAAGATACAGGCAGGAATTCACACCTTCAAAAACGATGTAGTTCTCCTTGCCCAGCATGAAATCCTCCAGCTCGAACTCACGGATATAGGCGCCGGTCTCGTTTTCATAGGGCACATAAGGAGGATCGCAAGGGAAGGGATAGTCCGTATCGGTATACTGGCACTGCCCATAACCCTTCATCTGCCAGCAGGACGGCACCTGGATATCATCCCATTTGCTGCTGTCAAATGAGGGACTCATGAAATTCTCCGGCACCAGATCCGGATTGCGGAAAAAGCCGAATTTCCAGCCTCCGTTCAGGGACTGATAATACGGCGTACGGCTGCGCTTTAAAATATCGATATAACGGTTCTCTCCCGTATAAGGAAAGGGGATCATGTAAGCATGGCTGACCTCTCTGTTTACGGAAGTGACTCCGGGATTAGTGAAATAATGCTCCAAATTCATCGTCTTTTTCCTTTCTTTTTGTGCGCCAGATCAGCGTGGTTTGTTCCGGATGCGGATCCGGTACGGTAATGATGTAACGTTCATACCCGTTGATGACCTTGGTATCATGATACGCCCGCTCTCTGACGAAGCGATGCGAATAATTGGCATGCACATGTCCATGGATCAGGAAACCAGGGTGATAGCGATCCATGAAACCGAGGAAACTTTCAAAGCCCTGGTGAGCCAGATCAGACGCGTCTCCCACTCCCTTGGCAGGGGCATGCGTCAAAAGGATATCCACGCCGTGCGTGCGAGATAAAGCCCAGCGACGTTTTCGGATGCGGCGGGCCATTTGCCGCTCCGTATACATATTGATGGCATCCGGACGATAGCGCATACTGCCACCCAATCCCATAATACGGACTCCACGGTATTCCACGATCTGATCTTCGATACAGTCACAGCCGCCGGGCGGATCCTGCTCATATCTGTCATCGTGATTGCCCCTCACATACAGAATGGGAACCTTTACAAGAGTTGCCAGAAAAGCCAGATAATCAGGCTTCAGATCACCACAGGAAAGGATGAGATCGATCCCCTCCAACTTTTCTTTCTCGAAGTGATCCCAAAGGTATTCCGACTCGATATCGGACAATACCAGAACCTGCATTTGCTTATCCTCCTCCCGCGTTCTTTTCAGATCGTTTATTTTCTGTCAGGGTTTCCGGTATTATACCATGGAAAAAACCCTTTTGGCAATGCAACTTTTCAGTTTTTCGCTTGAGTTTCCGGCTTTTTCACATAGACATGATATGTCTCATGATCGATCTGGTAAAACGGAACGTAAGTATGCTCTCCGTCTGAAAAGACAAGCTCCCCTTCACGCTTTTCAGGACAGGCCACGGACACCGGAATTCCCTTCTCTTCCGTCGGACAGGCCAGCACGAACGGTCCCCAAAGGAAGGCGCCCAAAGACGGATCATCCGGAGTCGGTTCAAAACGCGTCTGACAAGGCAGAAGAACGCTCCATTCCTGACCCGCCCGGATCGGGCCTTTCAAAGTCAGATCCTCTTCGTTTATATCGGCCCAGGCAGGCTTTCTAAGGGTGACCGACCCGTCTCTGTCCTTTCTGAAGCGCGCCGTTACCCGCAGGCCCGTCTCCTCCACCCGTACTTCCAGGGTGACCCCTTCTTCGATCAATTCCATCGGGATCCATTGTGTCAGGTACAGGTCCTCGCCGGATCGATAGGCGCTTGCCTGCGCGAAGCGAAACGGACTTTCCATACCGGTGCCGTGACAGCAGGAATTCTCATCATCGAAAGTCTTGCGCGCCGGACCTTTCAGCGGCATAAAATATGTAGTCCGGCCCAGTTCCGATTTCTCCGCCGCCGCGAGGATATGATTGAACAGTGTCCTTTCGTACGCGTCCATGAGCAGATCTTTCGGATCATGCGCGTACAGTCCGGCTGTCAGTTTCAACATATTATAGGACGCGCAGGATTCCGCCGTATGGTCGGACAGCGTGCCCGCTATGCTGAAAGGCGTGCGGAACATCTCCCCCTCGCCGGTCCCGCCGATCGCGTAAGTATGCGCTGTCTCAACCGCCCGGCGGAAGAACGACGCGATCTCATAATATCGTTTCTCCCCTGTTGCCTCAAACATGGCCAAAGCGCCGATCGTTTGGGGAATATGCTGATTGCCATGCATGCCTGAAAGGGTATCGATATGGTGTTCCATTGGATAGAACAGTTTGTCATTGTCAAAGAGTCTGGCCGCTTCCAGGAACCTGTCATCCCCAAAGATCCGGTACAGCCTGGCCATGACCTCATTCATGCCTCCATATTCTCCGGCGATATACAGGCTCCACATTTTGACAAGCTGCTCAGGAGAGAGTCTGGATAGACGTTCTGCCGCCCACAGGCCCAGTTTCTTTGCTGTTTCTCCGGCCTTCTCTTCTCCGACCCATTCATAGACATCCAGTAATCCGGCCAGGATCTTGTGTAAGGTATAATAAGGCGCCCAGATCTCCGGATAGCGCACATAATGCTCCAGCTGGTCGAACTGATCCTCCGGATAGGCGCCAAGATAGCCGGGGCGATATCCTTCCAATCGTGAAAAGGCTTCCTGACAGGCGCTAAGGGACCTTGCCATATAAACCGCCTTTTCCCGGATCACTTCCTCCCCGGTCGCGGCATAACACAAGGCCAGTGCCGAGAGATAATGCCCCGTCGTATGACCCCTCAGCTTGCATTCCGGTGCATCCCAGCCGATCATGGCCGGCGCGCCTTTTGTATCCAGACCCGACGTCTGTCGGAAATTATAAAGCATCTGATCGTCATTGACCTTCAGAAGGAAATGAAGCATACGCTGCTGGGCTTGATAAAAGGGACTGCCTTCCAGCAGACGGATGTCGTTTAACGGCACGGCTTCACGCAAAAGACCAGCATCCTGATAGGCCGTCGGATCCTGTTCCTGGATCTCGATACATGCTTCCACCGGAAAACTGGTTCCCGATACCGTGCCCTGCTCCTGATAGGTTCTGCATTCCTCAAACGCAGGCGTGCTGTTTGGCCAGGTCACCGCATGGGCGACCGTTTCTCCCTCCATGGTCTCGATCACGCAGGCCGCGGGAAGCCGGATCGGTTTTCCCTTTTGCCCGCTGAGCTGGACCGGAAACGCCTGTCGTATTTTGATGTCATTGGCCGCTTCCAGAATGTTGACGATGAATACTCGCTCCGTCTGGTGTTGTCCGTCATCGACCACGGCGGTAAGGCGCACCTTGCGGTCTCCCATGCCGTATTTCGGACGGGTCACTTTTCCTTCATCCGAGAGAAACCGTGTGTTCCAGGAATGCCACTCTATCTTCGAGCCCTCCGTCCCCGTTTCCGGCAAAGCAAGATCGAATTCCACGGTATTCAAGTTCCCGATATATAAGGCGTTTGCGTCTCTTGCCGCGGAAAAATCATCTATCATAAAACCTCTCCTTTATTTCTTCAGAAGTCTGTGCTACAATACATGATACGGATTTGATCCGTTTCTGTCAATAAATGATAAAGGAGTTTTTGAACATGCAAGCTTCATTTCACACTGGCAACCGCCAGAACATGTATGCCTCTATGCTGCCGGGATCGATCGCCCTCATCTTCGCGGGCCACGCGCCGCTTAAGACCGGAGATGAACCCTGGCCCTTCTTCGCGGAGCGCAATTTCGTCTACCTGACAGGCCTTAGCGCCTCCTCTGAAGGATTCATCCTGATGGCCGTCAAGAACGCGGAGGGAGAAACCAAGGAGTCCCTTTTCATCCTGCCTCCGGATCTTCTCAAGGAGCGTTGGACCGGCCGCCGCGTCAAGCCGGACGAAGCGACCTCCATCAGCGGCATTGAAGACATTCGTTTCCTGGCTGATTTTGAGACCGAATTCCATAAGGCTTCCGCCTCTTGCTGCCACCTGTACCTGGATCTTGGCAAGCTGGTCCCGACTGAACAGGACAATGAGGCCTATATCATGGCCCGCAAGGCTGCCGCCGATTATCCGCATCTCCAGGTCCACACCCTTCGCCCGCAGCTTCGCAAGCAGCGCACCATCAAGCAGCCTTGTGAGATCGAAGCGCTGCGCGTCGCAGAAGATGTTACCAGAGACGGTATCCTGGCTATGATGAAAGCCGCCAAGCCCGGCATCACCGAATATCAGCTCAAGGCTGAATATGACTACGCCCTGGCGCAGCGCGGTGTCCTGACGCCCGGCTTCCCCTCCATCATCTCCTGCGGAGACAACAATTTCTGCATCCATTACTATGCTTATACCGGTACCTCTAAAGACGGCGACATGGTGCTCAACGATGTCGGTGCGGTCTGGGACGGCATGATCTGCGATGTTTCCCGTGGCTGGCCGGTCAATGGTCACTTCAGCGAGAAGCAGCGCCAGCTTTACACCTGTGTCTACAATACTTCCAACTATATGTTCAGCATCATCAAGCCCGGCATGCGCATGGGCGATGTGGATCTGACCGCCCGTAAGTACAACTTTGAGCAGTTAAAGGGCATCGGTCTGCTGGATGATTATAAAGATATCGGAAAATACATGTGGCACGGCGGCTCTCATCACATCGGATATGATGTCCATGACATCGTGGACTACCGTCCCGATCTGATCATCGAGCCTGGCATGGTCTTCTGTGTCGATATCGGCGTATATGTAGAAGAATGGGGCATCGGTTTCCGTCTGGAAGATAACTGCCTGGTCACGGAAAACGGTTGTGAGAACCTGTCTGCCGCTATCCCCAGAAGCATCGAAGACATCGAAGCCTTCATGAACGCCTGATCCTTTCGATCAAAGGAGTGCTCGTATGCAGCCCGTTCCCAAGACCTTGCGCCTGGCCGCGGATGCCCTGACCCGGAAAATGGAGACCCGTTTTCCGGCCCTGGCTCCGCTGGCCGGGCCTTGCTTTCTGAATACCATCGAAACCACCGTAGAGACCACATCGAACGGATATTTCGTCATCACGGGCGATATTCCGGCCATGTGGCTTCGTGACAGCGCCGCACAGCTTCGTCCCTATACCGCTTATGCCGCGCAGGATGAAGAAGTAGCCAAGATCCTTCGCAGCGTGATCGCCCGACACGCGTTTTATATCACATTGGATCCCTACGCGAACGCTTTCAACCGTTCTCCCTCCGGAGCCTGTTGGGACCATGACCGTTCCGACCGCATGAGCGCCTGGATCTGGGAACGCAAATATGAGGTCGATTCCCTGTGCGCCGCGTTGTACCTTTCTCATGATTATTATTCAGCAACGAAAGATTCGACCATCTTTACCACCTTGTGGCGGGAGATGGCCCGCAGGATCCTGGATGTCTGGACCCTGGAACAGCATCATGAGAATTCGCCCTACTATTTTGAACGGACGAATTGCCCTCCTTCTGACACCCTGCCAAACGAAGGCCGGGGCACCGCGGTCGGCTATACCGGCATGACATGGTCCGGTTTTCGTCCCTCCGATGATGCCTGCCAGTATGGATATCTGATCCCTTCCAACATGATGGCTGTTGTTGGACTTCGCTATATGGCTGAGATGCTGGAAGCGGGCTATCAGGATCATGATCTTTCAAAGCGCGCCTTTGACCTTGCCTCTCAGATCGATGCCGGTATTCAGGCCTTTGGGCGCTATGAGCATCCGGAATTCGGAACCATCTACGCCTATGAAACGGATGGCCTGGGTCATTTCAATCTGATGGACGATGCCAACTCTCCTTCGCTTCTCGCGATCCCTTATCTGGGATACACTGACAAGGAGGATCCGGTCTATCAGAACACCCGCCGGTTCATTTTATCCCATGCCGATCCGTACTATTATGAAGGCAAGGCGGCCAAAGGGATCGGAAGCCCCCATACTCCGGCGCGTTACATCTGGCCGATCAGTCTGATCATGCAGATCCTGACTTCCACCGACCCGGAAGAGATTGAAACTTGTCTTACTGTCATATCTTCAACACATGCCGGGACCGGCTATATGCACGAAGGTTTTGACTGCGATGATCCATCCAAATATACTAGGCCATGGTTCGCCTGGGCCAACACTCTGTTCGCGCAGATGTTAGATAGTTTATAAGACCGTTTCGGAAGAAAAGGAAAAGGCCTGCCGTTTGAACGACAGGTCTTTTTTAGAAAAAAATAAAGCTGCTAACCAGATTTGAACTGGTGACCTCATCCTTACCAAGGATGCGCTCTACCGACTGAGCTATAGCAGCATTTGACGCGAGAATTATAATACCACACTTCCTATCTCGTGTCAACATGTATTTTAAAGAAAATCATGTTTTTTCAATGAAAATAGTTACTGTTCAGCACCAAAGCATAAGCATAAGTTTTTGCAAGCTTGCTTGCAAAAAAACTTATGCTTATGCTTTGGTACTCGAACGAGGAACCCGCCCCTGACGAGGGCAAAAACGCCATCATTGTGGTCAATTTCTACGGCAGGCGGTTTTGCCCGAGTCCCGCGCCGACGGTGCGGGGCGGGTTACTGAACTGTAACAAGCATTGCTTTCACGGAATTTTCCGCGTCAGAATCTTTCTATTCCGGCCGTCCTCCGGTCTTTTTCCAGCTCCGGACATTGACATAAGACGAGAAATTCAATCCCATATCTTCGGTCCGCAGCAGGAAATCCACGATCGGCGCGGGGTCTTCCAGACTGTGCGGATGGTGACCGACTCCCGGTTTTCCGATAAACAGCCTGTCCGCCTCACTGTTCTGATAGGCCTCTTCCAGCAGACGTCCGTTTTTCTCATAGGGAACTACGGTATCGGCCTCTCCATACACCAGCACCAGCGGGACCTCGGCCATAGCCATCGTGAGCAGGCGGTTTTCCAGGATCGTGCGGAACGCGGAAGGATCCTTCTCATCCGCTTCCCATATGGCCTTGCACTCCTCCCAATCCGGAAGATTATCCTCTTTCGGCCAGCTGTAAATATCAACAACAGGCGCGTCCAGGTACATGGCCCGGATCCAGGAAGGACGGGCTTCTGCCAGCAGCAAAGCGTATAGTCCGCCCCGGCTCACTCCGATGGGGATCATTTGCTGCGTCAGTCCATATTCCTCCCGTACATAGTGATAGAAACTTTCCATATAGGGCAGGATCAGAGGCGCACCATACTGGTCGGACACACGGTAATAGACCAGGTGAAAACCGAGTTTGACCATTTCCAGTTCCGGCGGCGTGTCTCCTTCAAAGAACTCCATTTTCCAGATCCAGCCGCCGTTTTCCATCTCGGGATCCGGCTTCACGACCACGCCTT
>ONBQ01000189.1 GCA_900316145.1 uncultured Eubacteriales bacterium | reverse complement strand
GATGAACATGTTCTTTACGAAATGTGCCTGCCAGGCAACTTCCATGATAAAACGAACGGCCATACGGCTATCTTTATTGGCACCGCAGAAGGTATCAACAACATAAAGCTTCTTGTTGCTCAGTTCCTTCTTCGCGAGATCCTTTACAACTTCCCAAACTTCCTGACTCATGGGATGGTTATCGTTCGGATATTCCGGAGTGGTCCACCATACGGTGTCCTTGGAATTCTCATCCATAACGATGTATTTGTCTTTAGGAGAACGTCCGGTGTAGATACCGGTCATAACATTGACAGTATCCAGTTCCGTCAGCTGACCCTTGTCATAACCTGTAAGGGAGGGATCCATCTCATCCTTGAACAGATCTTCATAGGACGGATTGTAGATCAGCTCGGTGGTACCGGTGATACCATACTTTGTTAAATCAATAACAGCCATTGGTCTATACCTCTTTCTATAGAATAAAGCATTCGGTAATATATTAACACGGAGCGGTGAGTTCGTCAACTAAAACCCACGAAATCAGCTTGATTTATCTTGGATTTCCTATTACAATATTGTAAAACTCTTATGATGGGAGAGCACCTTTATGAAACGCCTTTTATCCATTATATTGCTGGTCGTTATGATCTTCGGCGCCTGCTCTAAACCGTCGTCTTCGGCAGGTTCCGAGCAGTCCTCCTCTTCCGCCGCCACTGACTCGGAAGATACGGCTGTGGAAGGTACCGCTTTCCAAGACGGTTCCGTCCCGGCTTCTTCCTCAGATATATCCCGGGCGGAAGAATATTCACGCGCCTTGGCTAAAAAAGGACAGGTCTTTGACCCGGCCAAATCCGTGCTGAATCTGACCGATCCATCCTACAAGGCACAGGAGCCTAAAGATTATACGATCATGATCTATATGATCGGTTCTGATCTGGAAAGCACCGGCGCGGCTGCTACCAGCGATCTGATGGAGATCGAAGCTTCCGGCATCGATTTTTCAAAAAACAACGTGCTGGTCTACACCGGCGGTTCCCGCCGCTGGTTCTCCGACATCCCCTGTGATGCCAGCTGTCTGCTGGATATGTCCCGGGAAGAAGGTGACCGCATCATCGCCCAGACAGATGGCAATGCCGACATGGGCGCTCCCCTTACCTTAAGCAATTATATCAATCTTTGCACAGAATACTATCCTTCCGAGCACTATATGCTCATTTTCTGGAACCATGGCGGCGGCCCTCTGATGGGTTATGGCTGTGATGAGTTGTTCTCCTATGACTCTCTGCTGCTCTCTGAAATGACCGAGGCCATGAATGAGACCATCTTCAACGCGGACAACAAGCTGGACCTGGTCGGTTTTGATGCCTGCCTCATGGGCGGACTGGAAACCATGAGCATCTGGTCTGACTACGCAGATTATTTCATCGCCTCCGAAGAATTGGAACCGGGCGATGGCTGGAATTATGATTTCCTTTCCACGTTCAATGAAAGCACCGATCCGGTCGAGATCGGCAGCTCCGTCGTTGACAATTACCAAAGCTATTACGAAGCCAAGATGTCTGACAAGTACAATCCGGATCTGACGCTCTCCCTCATCGATCTGTCCCTGGTTCCGGATGCTGTCAACGCCGTTGAATCGATCGCTTCTGATATGACGGAAAACATAGGCGGAGCGCAGTTTGCTGCCATCCAGCGTACCCGTGACGATGTCAAAAGCTTTGGCAATCTGACTTCTGATGATGGCAGCGATAGCAACAGTTATGATCTGGCAGACCTTTATGACCTGGCGGAAAACTTTGCTGGATCCTATCCTGACAGCGCCTCTTCCATCCAGTCTGCCGTCGAGTCGATGGTCGTGAAGCAGTATGCTTCCATTGAAAGAGCGCATGGCGTTTCCATTTATTTCCCTCTCAAGAATAAAAGCATGTATTCCGGCAGTTACGAGATCTTCCAGAATACATCCGTCTCGCCCTGTTATACCCGTCTTCTGGAAAGCTATGGCTCCCAGTGGACCACGGCCAGCGCATATTCCTGGAAGATCGGTTCCATCGAATCCACCGCAGGAAACGATTTTGAGATCGAACTTACGGATGAACAGAAGGAAAACGCCGTATCCTATTACATGGTCCTGTTTGAAAAGGACATGTTTGACTACTATACACCGATCTTATCCAATTACAAGCTTTCTCTGGATGAAAACGGCAACGTGATCATTCCCCGCGACCCGGAGGTCATCGTTCTGACCAACGGATATGAAGATGAAAGCTATTCTCTGTGGCCGGTATCCGTCCTGGAGCAGACAGATGCCCGTACCGTCTATCACCTCAACCGCACCTATCTGGCCAACACCATGGATATTGCTCTCGGTTTTGCGGGATTTGTGACGCAGGACGTTGACGCTACCGTCGCGGCAAAGGCCGGATCAGATGAAGTAGAGTTTTTGAATGTCAGTTCTGCCTCCGGCATCGACTCGTTTGGCAAAAGCACCGTTGATATTACCGGTTGGGAAGTCATGGCGCATGCCTGGACCGGATATCAGATCACTTATGATTCGGAGGGAAAGCCTCTCGCTTATACCCAGTGGAATCCCGATTCCTTTGGACTTTCCTATTTCCCGATCAATGATAGTTTCGTTGTAGAGAAAAGACACCTTTCCGACCTTGAGGATTCCTTCGCGATCCAGGTCCTGATCGAAGACGCCAATGGAAACCTGTATCCTTCCGATCTGGTCATGATCTCGGAATATGAAGCCAAAACAGCGACTGTCGCGACCTCTTCCGGAAGCATGACATTTACTCTTCATGAGGATAGTGCTACCTTTAGCGAGTATTCCGGCAGCGACACTTCGCTGACGATCCCGGATTCTGTAGAAGGCCTGCCTGTCAAGACTATCAGTGAAGTAAAGACCTATAATGAAACCGTTACTTCCATCACGCTTCCGGACACTGTAGAAGCATTAGGCAACAATGCTTTCTCCGGTTTTCGTGCTCTTTCCGATATCGATCTGTCTGATCATCTAAAGGTCATTTACGGCTTTGCTTTCGCTTATACTCAGATCACCGAACTCTCTCTTCCTTCTTCCTTGATCGGTCTGTCCAAAAACGCTTTCGGTCATTGCGCGGAACTGACCTCTGTCGATCTGCCCTCTTCTCTTCAGATCCTGATGACCGGTCCGTTCATGGATTGTCCGAAACTTGAGACGATCACTATAGACGGAAAGGCATCCGGATCCTGTGAAGCCTTCAGCCTGGTCGATGGGGTAATGTTCACGCCGGATGGCAAAAAGCTTTTAGCCTACCCGGGCGGCCGCACCGGTTCCTACACAGTCCCAGATGGTACGGAAGTCATTGGATATACCGCTTTTCATAACGCGAATCTGTCCGAAGTCATCCTGCCGGAGTCTCTGACTCTTCTGGATCACTTCTGCTTCTATGGCTGTAAGAACCTGGCCTTCCCTGAGCTTCCGGATTCTTTAACAGAGATCCGGTCCAGCGCGTTCGGCGCGGAGCGTTTCTCGATCGAACCCACCGAAGGCTCTCAGGAGAAAATGACGATCCGCATTTCCGCCGGCATCAAAGCCATCGGTCCCAATGCTTTCGATCTCTATCCGGCCCGCCAATTTGAGGTCGATCCTGATAACCAGTATTATTCCGAAACAGACGGCGCCTTGATGAATGCCCGCGGCGACAGTATGCTGCAATGCGCTTCTGATGGTACCGGTGTCATGGTCATCCCGGAAGGGACCAAATCCTTCGATTGGGAGACCCTGGATTATCTGGACCTGTTCACAGGCGGTTTCCTGTACATGGACACCTATCATGTGGTGATCCCGGCCTCGGTCACCCAGATGCCGCAGGGAGATTATACGCTGATCGACCGCCTCTATATCCATACACCGCGCGGTTCGGCTGCTGAAACCTATGCGATCGAACATGAGATCCCGTATGATGATATGACGGATCTGGAATACTCAGTCCATGAAGAAGCTGTCGGTGAAGGAGTCGCCCGCTACCGTGTCTATAAGGACCGCGCGGCTCTGGTCTATCTGAATTCCGCGGAAGAGACTATCACGATCCCGGATACGATCGAAGGCGTACCTGTCACCATTATCGGTAACGGTGAAGACAACCTGATGACGGATGAGGAAAACCCCTACGGTTTTACCTGGAGCTCATCAACCAAAACCCTGAATCTGCCCGATACGGTCGTCGAGATCAATAATAAAGCTTTGAACGCCCATACCGGACTTACTACCATCACGATCCCATCCGGGCTGGAGGTCATTGGTAATGACGCCTTCCCTTACAGTTTCAAACTGAACAAGATCCCGGATACCGTAAAATACTTAGGCCAGAGTTTTGCCTATTCGAATCTGACCATTGTCTCGATCCCCGCAGGTACAACGTTCATCGCGGATGACGCGTTTGCTAATTTTGGCGCAGTGACCTCCTTCGATGTATCATCCGATAATCCCAATTATGCCGCTAAGGATGGCGTTCTTTTCAGCAAAGATCTGACCCAGCTCGTATCCTGTCCGGACGTTGGAACCTCTTATGACATTCCGGAAGGCACTGTTTCCGTCCGCAAATATGCCTTTGCTCCGGCAGCCGCCACCTTGGAAAAGGTCAGCCTTCCTTCCTCTTTGACCACTTTGAAGGATTCCGCGTTCAGCAGCTGCACTCTCTTGAAAGAGGTCAAGTTCTCAGAAGGTCTGGAAACGATCGGCTATAGCGTGTTCCACGGCTGCCAGTCTCTGGAAAGTATTTCTTTCCCCTCCACCTTACGTGAGCTTGGCGGAAGCGCTTTCTATTCCTGCACGAATCTGTCAAAAGTAACCTTTAATGAAGGATTGCTCTCTATCGGAAGCACCGCATTTAAGGACACTCCG
>ONBQ01000036.1 GCA_900316145.1 uncultured Eubacteriales bacterium | reverse complement strand
GCATGGGGCATTAGCTCAACTGGTAGAGCACCAGACTCTTAATCTGGGTGTTCGGGGTTCGAAACCCCGATGCCTCACTCCAAACCGTCATTCAGCAGAATGACGGTTTTTCCTTTGTTTATGCGGGTTCCAGGGCATTTCAGCAGGTCTGAAATGCCCTTAAATTTACTGTTTTTCCCCTGAAAAGTGTACACATTTGTGTACACCGCTGTGTACACCGTTTTGTACACCTGAATGAGCGGGCAACGCTGAAGAGAATTTCGCCTCCAGCTCTTGTGTTGTAGACCGGTCAAACTCATAGTGTTTCATCATGGTCGCGATATCATGACCGGAAGACTGCGATACCGTTTTCGGATTCAGCCCTCCATCCAGAAGCTTGCTCACATAAGTCTTCCTTGCTTTATGAGATGACCTGTGCAGGATCCCCAGTTTTTTACAGTATGCGGAGTACCGATCCGTTACCGTGCGCGGCAGCAGATGCTCCGCTGCGCCGAATACATAGATGGCATCACTTTGACCATTGGCCTTGTGGTATCTCCGGGTTTCTTCGATAATGTCCAGAGCTTCTTCCGTCAGGAACACCTTGCGGTTGCCTCGCCAGCTCTTCGTGTGATTCACGATATGATACTGTTCCGTAACCATCCGCTTAACGTAAAGGAAGTTCCCACGGATGTCCTCATACCGGATCGCGCACAGCTCGCCTATTCGCAAGCCTGTAAGAAACTGGAAGATCACGGCCAGACAGGAAAGAGGATAACGAAGCCTCTTGTTCGTCTGGTAATCTGTCCAGGCCAGAGAAACGATCGCTTCTTCTTCCTCCTGGTTGAAGACCTGAGTTTCAGAATCTGGATCAGTCTCTGAAACCAGCAGTTTCGTATTGATTTCGACTTTGTCCAACGGACTACTGGGTATAATACCTCTAAGCACCGCGTAACGCAGCATCTGCCGCAGGATCAGAATGAAGTTATTGAACTTGCGCCGGTTCATTTCATGCCCCTGGATCATCTGGTGGATCCAGATGTCCAGCTGAAGCACGCTTAACTGTCGGATATCAATCTTGGAGATATCGGCGTGCTCATAATACTTCTTCCAGGTGGATTCGACCCGGGGAATGTTGGAATCAGCTTTTGTATGTCCCTTCTTATACTCCATCCAGTCCGGGTACAGTGTATAAAGCGTAAACACTTCTACGATCTCTGGTGAGGCTGTGCCAGAGTAATACTCATATAACCACTGGTACAGATCCATCTCATGAGTCTTGCTGATCTCCTTGCGTTTCTTCTTTCCGGTAACCTCATCCACTATATCGATATGCGTCCGGTATCGTGGTTTTGCGCAGCCTGGAGTCGGCGGCGTGATCTTGTGCGGATGCACCTCCTTCACATAATCTCTGATTTCCTGTAGTTGCTTTTTAGCCATAAGTTCTTTTACGGCTTTCAGCTCGCTGGAATCCAGTTTACCACAACTCAGAAGATAATGTATATCCTTTTTTTCCAGCACATCGAATTCTATGAGACGGAGACGGTCTTCCGTCGTCATAGAAAGAACTTTTTCAATATCCATTCGGGAGGCCGCCTCCTTTCTATGTTTTAGGGTATCAGGGATCACCCTGAAAGCTGTCTTTATCCGGGAATTTGTAAAACATCCGGATGAAGACGATGCTTGTTAGGACAATGCCGTTTGTTATGATGCAGTTGACCGGACATCGCTGAACGCTTTTGCTACTGCCAGCTTTTCTAATTCCTCGTAATCCCAGTTATGCCGACTGTAGTTTTTGAACGCATCGGCTGCACCGTAGGATCGGTTTTTCGGATAGTCATCTTTCCACCTGTGCTCTGCGAACCAGCGGCCCCCTTCTTTGATGTAGCGGTCTTCGGAGCCTTGACATTCCGGCTGCTGTATATAGAGGGTCAAGCCCTGCTCGATCTCTTCAAAGGATGTGCCGTCAGTTCTGGCCTTAATGAAACTCTTATACGCGATATCTCTGCCCCGTTTCTTAGGATATCGTTCCCAGAGGGTTTCAAATTCCTGTTTGAAGCTCTCTGGCACTGTGTGTTCTTTGTTCTTTGTTAATAAAGCCTTAGTCGTAATTCCTTTGTCCTTATTACTTATTTGTGTGGGATTATCTGCCTGCAGTTCTTCTGTATGTTGATCTCCAGCATCCTGATCTTCAGCATGCAGGTTTTCTGTATGCAGAGGATGCTCAAACACCTCATAACTGTACTCGATCCGGTGGGTCGCCGATTTGGATGGAGGGATCTGGGTTCGATAAAGATATCCTGCCGCTTCGAGTTCTTTTATGGCACTGCGAATGGCTGTTTCGCTTTCTTTCAGACATACGCTCAGGCCATTGATACTGATATTCCAGTCTTCCGGCAGTGACAGAATGTAATGGAGCAGGCCTTTGGCTTTTAGTGATATGCTGATATCCTGAATGGCTTCGTTCGTGATGATCGTGAAGCCGGATCGATGTGGTGCTCTGTGCCGGATAAGATTGCTTTTCATGGATGACGATCCACCTCCTCCCTTCGTTGGCAATTCCGGAAATATCATCATAGATGTATCGAAAATTTATCCCTCTAATGTATAGAGCACGAAAACGCGAAAAATATAAGT
>ONBQ01000184.1 GCA_900316145.1 uncultured Eubacteriales bacterium | reverse complement strand
GTTTTCCTTGTTCTTACCTTGTCACTGAATCCTTTCAGATTCGTTGACTCTTGATGTTACACTGTTCGATTTTCAATGTTCCCGTGCTGCCTTGAATTGTTTCCTTTTCGCGGCAAGCAAAAGCTATTTTATCACAACCTTGGGGCCTTGTCAACAACTTTTTTCAACTTTTTTGAACTTTTTTATTGACTTTCTTTTCCTTGCTCCTCAGTTTGTACCGGTTCCGTGAGCCGGTGATGATTATATTAGCAAAATGCGAAGCTTTTGTCAATACCTATTTTTGCTTTTTTCGGATTTTTTTAGTTCTTTCCGCCCCGAAGGATCTGTATGCCTTCTACTACCCTGTATTCAGGGTGTTTCTGCTCAATTTCTTCGATGGAATAACCCATATAGCCATAGTCCGGAAGCTGCCTTTTGATATCTCTTAGGAGCATCCGGATCTTGGTTTCAGCTGTCCTGCCCACCGTATTGACGGGATCGATGCAGTCTTTCATGATCTCATGCGGCTCCATGCCGTGCGCGAAATCCTGCACGATCACGAACAGAAGGTCTCTTATCTCATCGGTTTCCAGCGCCATGCCCTGCAATGCTCCGAAAAGTTCCTGTCCTCTATCTACGTTCTGCCATCCCGCGGTTTCGGAATTCTCAATGATTTCTTTCTTCGACAGCGGTTTATAGTCAAGCGACATTTTCTTGCGCTTCTGGAGGATCATATCGGCTTTTTCCGGTTCCGGCACGCTCCAATACAGTTCTTCCTGATCCTGGATCGCGTGACACTCCGTATTCCATTCCATCCGCTGCATCATGAAGTCGCAAACTTCATCAATATCCGGCTTTTCGTCGATGCAGTTCAGAAACATCGTGTAGAAATCATCCATCTGGATCACGCCGTAGGTGTACAGTAATCCACGAGCCGCGGCGCTCCAGCGGGAATACATTTCCACCGCGCGCAGTTTCTCCCGCTGGTTGAGGACGGAGGACAGCCATTCCTGTGTAAAGGAAGAACACTCAATGACACGGTCTTCCTCAGACTCGTCAAGCAGGAGAAAGCCCAGGAGGCTCATTCGTACCAGCAGGTCATAAGAATATAGCGCGATATCTCCATCCGGTGTTTCCCAAAGATCATGCACGACCTGCATCATATGCATGGGCATCATCCGGATGATCAATGTTTCATCTGTTTCCAGTGCTTCCACGATCGCGGCCGCGATATCTTCCGGCGTCCAGTTCTTCTGAACGCGAATATTCATGGCGTGTGCGGTATCCAGAAGCAGTTCTGGAGGATTCGACAGAATGCATTCCTGCATTTCAATATCCCGCATATAGACATGCCAAGTATCCGGATCTTCGGGCAAAGGTACCTCTTCGACTTTCTGCGGTTCTTTAAAAGTGAGGTGACCATTGCGCCGGATCAAACGGATCTCTGGAAGTTCGCGTTCTTCTATGTCTTCCACATAGATGTAGAACTGCATCAGTTCCTGCATATCATATACGTAAAGGATCCTTTGATCCTTATGCAGCCTCAGCTGATCAAGGCGGACCTTATCTGCCGGACGTTTCTGCATTTGAGGGGCATAATATCCCGATTCTGAAAGAAGTTTGTTGTTCGGAAAAAAGCCGTACATTTCATAAGTAGGGAATTCCATCCACTCATGAATGGCACGATGCAGTTCATCCAGTGTGACATGACCCGGCACCCATGCCTGGCGGTAGACCTTAGTCCCCGGCTTATAGATCTTCAGCAGATAAGTTCTGGACATTTCGCTCCTCTTCCCCGCCGCATTCGCGGTCTTACTCTACTTTTGCTCCTATATTATCGATGGAAAGTTCCTGCACTCTCCATCCCTGGATACCGGCCGCTTCCAGAGAAAATTCCATTTTCCCGGTAAAGAAACGGTTTTCTTCATCCACGATGGCCATTACGGTAGGACCAGCGCCACTGACATAGACGCCATATGCGCCAAGCGTATACGCGATATCAAACACCTCTTTCGCATGAGGCATAAGCTCCATACGATAGGGCTGATGCAGCCTGTCATCGACCGCTGTACGAAGGTTTTCGTACTTGCCCGTCAGCAGGGACGCGGAAAACAGCGCGGCCCGGGACAGGTTGAATACGGCATCCTTATGCGCGATCTTCTCCGGCAATGCGGCACGGGCTTTTTCCGTTTTTAACTCATAGTTCGGAATGATCGCCACGAATTTGAGCCGGGTAAAGACTTCCTGCTTGACCCACTCTACTTTATTGCCATCAAAGACAGCTGTTACGATACCGCCCAGCAAGGCCGGCGCGGTATTGTCCGGATGGCCTTCGATCTGAGCCGCCATATTGACTAGCTCGTCCAGATTGAGCGGACCGCCCAGCATAGTGTTGGCTCCGACAAGGCCGGCAATGATGCAGGCCGAACTGGACCCCAAACCACGAGCCATGGGAATGTTGTTGGTCTGGACCAGCTTCAGTCCCTTTAATTCATGGCCGCAGACCGCAAAAAGGTCCTTGGCTGACGTATAGATCAGGTTGCTTTCATCGGTTGGAATGGGTTGATCGTCATTCGAGGTGATGTCGATCCGGTCACTCTCTTCCATGGTAACATAATTATAATAATTAAGAGCCAGTCCCAAAGCATCAAACCCGGCTCCCAGATTGGCGCTGGTAGCCGGAATACGAATCTGTATCATAAAACCATCCTCCAAAACAGGGTAAGATAAAAGTACCATATCAAAAGAAAAAAGTCAATGCGGGCGATGCGTGCCTGCCCGGATTAAGGGTGAAATTTTGAAGCGAGAAAAGCTTGCATTTTTCTTTCTGTCATGCTATCATAATATATGCATTTGTTCCGCAGGTATAGTTCATTGGTAGAATGCGAGCTTCCCAAGCTTGAGAGGCGGGTTCGATTCCCGTTACCTGCTTAAAAAGCCATCCGTGTGGATGGCTTCTTTTTTATACTCTGATCACTTGACCCAGGTCATATTTGAGGACTTTATCCTCCCGCAGCGCGATCTGTCCATTTAGGAAGACCGTGTCCAGACCGGATGCTAATCGGGCAGGATCCTGGTACGTAGCGTTATCGCGGAAAACAGTCGGATCGAAGATGAGAATATCCGCGTCCATCCCTTCCTGCAAGAGACCTTTTCCCTTCAGCGCCATTCTCCGTGCCGGCATCTGCGTCATTTTGTGGACGGCTTCTTCCAGGGAAAGAAGCTTTTTCTCCGCGGCATATTCCCTGAGGAATTTTGGAAACGCTCCGTACAAACGCGGATGCGGCGTATCCGTGTCCGCATAGATCGAGTCCGATATCAGGATCGAATAAGGAAGCTTCGCGATCTCATCGATATCATCTTGAGACATGCTCAGATTGATAATAGCCGTGCGTCCGTCTTCCCGATGCATCATCTCCGCTGCCAGCGCGACCGCGTCCCTATAGCCATACTGTCTGGCGGCCTCTTCCATATTCAGCCCGAGCATTTTCCGATATTCCGGGCAGGTGACACCGGAGATCAGGATCCGGTCCCATCCTAGGGAGATCGCGTAATTGTCCCATCCGGGGTGCTCCTGTTCAAGAGAAAGCCTTAATTTCTCCACACTCTTCTCTTCTCCCAGATGGAGCAGGGCTTTATCCAGATCTCCGGCTACGAAATCAGGAGGAAGCATGGTGGTCAGCGCGGTCGAACCTCCGTCATATGGATAGAAGTCACATGTCACATCCATACCACGGCTGCGTGCTTCCTCAATGAGTCCAATGGCCCGGTATATCTCACGGCCCCAGTTTTTCATGCCGCAGGACTTAAAATGCGAGATCTCCAAAGCACATCCGGCTTTGGAAGCGATCTCGATCACTTCCTGTACGCTCTTGACCAGACTGTCCCCTTCTCCACGGATATGGGTCGTGATCACCCGGCCATAGCGTCCGACCGGCTCCAGAATGTAAGCGAATTCATCGATATGGCTGTAGCATTCCGGAAGGTACATGATCCCCAGTGAGACGCCCGGAGCGCCTTCCTTCATGGCCTCCTCGATCCGTTCTCGCGCCTGATCCAGTTCTTCCTGTGTATAGGGCGTATCTGAGAAACCTTTTACGCTGATCCGTACCGCTCCTGTTCCGATCATGGCAGCCGTATGCACAGGCAGCGTATGCTGCTCCAAGGCTTTCATGTAATCTGTGAAGGTCTTGGGTCTGACAGAAAGGCGTTCATCGACCGGTCCCAGGACTGCTTCATAATACCGGTACATACCGGCCGCTTCCTTTTCATCCGCAGGTGCCGGTGTTAAAGAGATACCGCAGTTGCCGACGACCGTTGTCGTAATGCCCTGACGCAGCATGGCATCTCCATAGGAAGTCCCGCGGAAAGGCAGCGCGTCACAATGCCGGTGGATATCCACGAATCCCGGCGTGACCCATTTCCCAGCCGCGTCGATCGTGCGATCCGCGTCTACGCTCTGTTCCGGTTCCCCGCGATAAAGCGCCAGGATCTTCTGCTCATCGAATAAGATCCCGCCATGATAGATTTTCGCTCCTGATCCATCGCAGATCCAAGCGTTCTTGATGTAGGTTTTCATTTTAACCTAACTCCTGTCATATAGATTATTCTTGCAATTTACCGGTCGTTCCGCTACAATCAATGCTGAAAGAAAGGGGCGACCAGCCATGTTCAAAAACTTTTATCATTTTCCGGAAGAGACCAACGTTCCTTCTCCGCAGCTTGTCTATTATCTGGATCAGATCAAAGCGAATATCGAAAAAACGATCCGGGAAGCCGACGGTGCTGAGTTTCTCTGGCCTCATGTAAAGACTCATAAAATGGCGGATATGATCCGACTGCAGCTATCTTATGGGATAAAGCGGTTCAAATGCGCCACCATTGCCGAAGCGGAAATGGCCGCCTCCTGCGGCGCGGATGCTGTTATTCTGGCCTACCCGCTTGTAGGGCCGAATATCGCGCGTTTTCTGACCTTGCGCAAGACATATCCGGATACCCTGTTCCTGGCCCTGGAAGATGATCTGGGCATGCTTAAACGCCTTTCAGAGGCCGCTGACGGACCCATTCCCTACCTGGTAGATGTGAACCCCGGTTTTTACCGGACCGGCGTTAAGACCGAAGACCTTCCCGCATTCTTGCACTCCGCCTCTTCTGTGCCAAATGTGGAATGCAAGGGTTTCCATGTATATGACGGGCAGAATCATCAGTCAGATCTCGCGGCCCGCCAGCAGGCAGTCGATGCCTGTGAGGAAGCATTTTTCCGGGTCTATCGTCAATTGCAGGAAGAAGGTCTTTCTGCGGATATCGTCGTTTTTGGCGGGACGCCTTCCATGCCCTGCTTTGCTCCCAAGCTTTCTAAATATCCTCATGCCTGGCTTTCCCCGGGAACACTGTTCGTAAACGATTATGGCTACGCGAGCGCCTTGCCGGATATGGTATTTCCGCCGGCCGCTGCCCTGCTGACACGTGTCGTCAGCCATCCCCGCCCCGGCTGCTTTACCCTGGATCTGGGGACGAAGGCGGTATCGACAGATCAGGCTGTTCCGGGACTTTTGCTCGATGTGGAAGCGGAGCCTTTGTTCCAAAGCGAGGAACACTGGGCATTTCGCATGAAAGAAGGTCATGAAGAAGAACGTCCTTCGATCGGAGATGTGTTATATGTATTGCCTTCTCACATTTGCCCGACGACCGCCCTGTATCCAGAGGTTCCCGTCATAGAAAACGGACATTTATCTGCCGTCTGGCCCGTTACGGCCCGAAACCGTAAGATCACGATATAATACGAAAAGCCCGCTCAATAAGCGGGCTTTTATCATGCAGGTGAAGGGACTCGAACCCCCACGCCGTAGGCGCCAGATCCTAAGTCTGGTGCGTCTGCCAATTCCGCCACACCTGCGTTTGAGCCCTGATTTCCTTTACGAAAGGGCTTGTTTATGATAGCACAGGTGGGCTTTATTTGTCAAGAAGATCCAGGCGGGTCAGCCTTCCAGCAGACGCGCCTCGATCCGGTATCGGACATCCTCCTTTTTCCCTATGGTGAAAGCTTCTGAAGGAAGAAGCTCTTGGTTTTTCGCGATCATGATCAATTCATCTTTCGTAAGCGGCTCCCAGACAAAGGCCATACAGCGGCGCTGCTTTCCCAGCTCTATCGCTTCATCCCGGTCTGCTGCGAAGCCAAGTTCCCCGCCATACTTCATCTGGTATTCCCGGAAGACTGACATCATCCGGGTCAAGGGATAGCAGCCTCTTCTTCTGGAGTATTTCGGGTCTCCGGGCTGGATCCGCCCATAGCTTGACCCGGCATAATACTCGATGGTCGAGCCATTCTTCCGCCCGATCTCTGTCTGACTGGACGGCCAGGCATCTTCCAGCATTTCCAAAACAGTGTGGGCGTCCACATCTTTTAAGACAGGATAATACGTTTGTACCTGGACGGCCGGATCTCTGATATCGATCACTTCTACCAGCACCCGGCGAAGGGCCAGACCGGACGCGGTTTCTACCCCCAGCTGAGATTTCTTCTGTTCATACAGGATAGAGGCGGCATGCAGTTCTTCCTCCCCTTCCGCAGCCATAAAGCCAAATCCGGGAGCGTTGGTCTTGTATCGATTCGCGAAATAGCCGGGGTCTTGCAACACATCCAAGATCTCCAGCACCTGATCCTGCAGGGACTCCGGAATCGCGAAGCACCGGATCTGCCCGGTTTTTTCCGGCAGCTGTGCCTGATAGAGTTCCTGCATCTTCTCCTTCTGGCCCGCCAGTGGATCGATCAGCCTGTGATCCGGATCGTCGACCATCAAAACGATATGCGGCCAATCCAGCCCTGTCGTTTCCCTTTCGTGCAGAGCCACCAGGACCTCCTTCATGTCGATGCTCTTTAGACCGCGCACCACGCTTGAGGCCTTCGGATCTCTGGAGAAGCTTTCCAGGTCCAGGCATCCGATCAAGCCCTTGCGTACCCCGCCGTCGGACAGCTGGCGCTCCATATACAGCATCGCCGCCGGCTGATATCGTACCTTCAGCTGCTCGCGGCAAAGCCTTGACGCTTCCACCCGATCCTCCTCCCGTGTCAGATCCGGCCGCCTCATCCACTTCTCTACCTGCGACCCAAACGGAATCCATATGTCACTGGCTCTAAAGGCTGTCTGTTTCCGACTGAGAACGAACCAGTTCCACGGGTCGTTCATGACCTCTTCCGGAAGATCCTGTCCCTGCAGATGGATGACCTTCGTGCCCCTAAACAGCGTCAGATCCATCTGATCTTTCATGATGCGCTGTACGATGCCGCGTCCAACGCCGCTGACCCGGCACAGCTGCAATATGCTGATCTTATCCTCAAAACGCATAAGCGCCAGCAGATAATTGCGCAGCGCATGGGGTATGGCATCCAGATCTGTCAACGGATGGCCTTGCATCCGTTTTTCGATGATCTCCCGCGCCTCCACATCCGTAAACCCAAAATGTGATTCCTTCTCTTCCAGATAAACGGCCGGTTCCCGAATGGACATATAATCCTCAAACCGTCCCCAGAAGCGCAGCCGCTCTGTCACCTCATCGCGGTCGATCATCGGGTTCTCCGTTTCATACATCCAGTAAGAACTCCACGGATAGGCGGACATCTTGTCCACTAGTCCCGCTTTGACCGGTTCCTGATGGATGTAGCGGCAAATCTTCAACAATTGTCCCTCGCTATCGATCTTTTCCATCTGAGGCCGGCCTCGGAAAAGGTTCCCTTCATGGTTATACTCTCTTCGATACCAGTGGGAATAACTGACACCGACCCGCCGCATCAGGTCGGTGATCTCTTTTTCTTCCCCGCGAAACAGGAAATGGGCGTGCCGGTCAAAGATCGAAAACGCGTATAGCTCCAGATGCAGCTGCTCTTTATATCGTAAGATCCTTTCCCAATACATCTCTTTTTTGATATCGGAATTGAAGACCTCTCCGCCATAGACCCCCTGCACTACGACATGAAATACAGGCTTTTTCATCACATCTCTTCCTTTCTGTTTTGATCACGGATCGATTGTATCAAGGCGGTGAGGCATATAACAGAACACAAGATAGGATTAAAAAAAGAAATCCGGCACGAAGTGTCGGATTTCTGAGATTGTAAGGGCTATTTTAACGATCGTTTGTCCGAAGCCTTTTTTCTTTGACCTCGCTGCCTCTGCGCAGGTTGAATGCTGTCAAAAACACGAATAAGCTAGCAAGCAGAAACAGGATCAATATGCCATACCAGAGCCAATGCCCGCTCATCGATTCGATCAAGGCGGAGGTCTCATACCTGTAATCCAGGAAGTATTCCCCGGAGGTGACCTGCTGCATCAGGCTTTGGCCGCTGTAAGCGGATTGAATGGCATCCACGAAGGTAAATCCCGGATTCAGGAGAAGGACCAGAGGAAGTGACCCCAGCATGACCGCCCCATCCTCCATCAAAGCCTTCCCTGCTCCAAACTGAATGGTCAGCCACACGATGAGCAGTGTCAAGCCATAAAAAACCGCTTCCAGGACATAAGTAAGAACGATAGCCGGAACGGTCCTTCTAAAAAGGCTCGAGCACCAGATGCCCAACGCTCCGTTAAAGAAGGCCACGCTCATCATCATGATCAGAAAAACCAGCAGATACTGCCACTGGATCCCGCCATACAGGAAAGTGACCGCCAGGATCGGGATGCTGGAGGAAACCAGCATGAGCACCCAGACCAAGGCGCTTAACAGCTTTCCCATGGCGATCGTAAAGGACCGGACCGGCGCGCTCAGCATGATATCCAGCGTACTCCGTTCCCGCTCCCCGGCTATGCTGCCCGCTGTGATCGGCGGCATGATCACCAACAGAAGGATCAGGCCCAGCAAGGACATCGTAGAGAAGAGATCGGATAGGGCCATGAAATCAAATCGATCTCCCCAAACAAGGTGATCCTGGATCTTTTGCGCCACGGAAAAGAGCATGACGAACACCAGGAACAGCACATAGATGGCCAGCGCGATCGAGGGACGAATGGATCTCGATCCCACGCGAAGCTCTTTTTTCAGGATCGGATTGATCTTCATGGATGATTCCCCCTTTCCGGCTGACCGTTGTCTTCCTCTTTTGTCAGATCGATGAACAAGGCTTCCAGGCTGCCTTTCTCACGGTAAAATGATTCCAGCATCGCGCCGGATGAAATGATCTTTTCCAGCAGACCGGCCGCGTCCTGGCTGTTGCCCCGGTAACGGATGGTCCCTTCATTGCCTTTCCATGATATCTCCGTACATTGAGGATCTTCTCTCAGAAGGGCTCTGACTTTTTCCAGTCCGGCCAGGACCCGGATCTTGAGCGGCCGGTCATACCGGGCTTGCAGTTCGATCTCTTCCATGCTGCCTTGCAGCAGCAGATGCCCGCCCCGCATGATCCCGATCGATGTACACATGTCTGAGAGCTCCGGCAGGATGTGGGAACTGATCAGGATCGTTTTTCCCTCTTCGTGCAGATGCTTAAGCAATGCTTTCAAGTCATATCTGGCTCCAGGATCCAGACCGGATGCCGGTTCGTCCAATAACAGCAGATCCGGATCATGGATCAGGCTTCTGACTATGCACAGTTTTTGTTTCATGCCGCGCGAGAGCGTATCTACGTAAGTATCCGGTCTGTTTTCCAGCTGAGCCAGTTCCAGAAGTTCCAGGCAACGCCTGCGGCTTTCTTTTCCCGTCAGTCCATACATGGAAGCAAAAAACTCCATATATTCCAGAACTTTCAGATTATCATAAACGCCGAAGAAATCCGGAACATATCCGATCTTCCGCAAATATGACGTTTTGCCATGTTCCAGATCGGAGCCATCGATGGTAACATGACCGCTGGTGGGTTTAAGGAGACCGGCGATGATCTTCAATGTAGTCGTTTTGCCCGCCCCGTTATGACCGACAAAGCCGAATAATTCACCAGTCTGTACTTCCAGATCCAGATCGGAGACAGCTGTGAAGTTCGCGAATCGTTTATTCAATCGTTCAATCTTCAGCATAGGCCGCCCCTCCCGTCACACTCGAGCTGTTCACCAGAGCGCCAAGCTCCGGGATCATATCCAGTTCGTCCGGAGTATCTGTCACATACTTGACGCGCATGGTCCCGTCTTCCAGTATATACTTGTCCAGTTCGGTCTCTGTCGTCCCGTCAACGAACCATTCGTCATAGGCCTCGGTTTCTAAATTAAAGGCAAACACACGCATATGCGCGGTTGCTTCATAGGGATCGAAGCAGCGCAGGGCATAGACCTGCGTATACGGGATCCTGTATTCCTGTGTGTATTCCTGTAGATGCTCTTTTTCTGAAACGGAGGATGTTCCAAGCGTATAATCCTCCAGAGTGATAAATGCCGCGTCCGGCGCTTCCTGGATCGGGCAAGTACTGTGACTGACCAAAGCGGCCACATTGCGCTCTGTGACCGTATCCTCCGCGAAATAGCGCACAGGGGCCTCCTTATCAACGGCGAAAACATAAACATCTTCTGCCCCCATGGCGGCAATACGGTCATACATGATCGCTTCCCAAAGGTTCGCCTCCTGATACATCTTCGGACTATTGGGTTCGATACCCGGGATGTGGGCCTCATAGATGCTGAAGTACAACAAAGAACGACCTTCCGCCCGATCGAATCGTATGACCTCGCCGGCCTGCATGGCTCCGATCATGACATATTGATCCTGAAGATAGATAGAAACCATTTCCAGGTCCCGGCCGGTGTCATTCTGGATCGATCCTGACAATCCATCGACAGAACGGGTCAGGTCCAGTTTGAGCCCGCAGGTCTGTGCCACGTTTTCCCGGACCAGCGCGAATCTTTCTTTGCTGAAGGCTCTTTGCTCTTCCACGGTGATCGTATGCGACGCGCAGGCTTCTCCCCGGTTCTGGACTTCATCACCGCCTAGTCTGTTCAATGAAGAGGGGAAAAAGTACAGGTCCGCGTCCTGCGCCTCAAAACGCAATTCATAGCTGCCCGCGTGAGGTGCCAAAACGGAAAGGATCGTTTCCTGACGGCAGGTGTCATTCTCATATTCCATGATGGTGACAGAGGCTGAATATGGCTTGCGGATCCTTAAACCTCTGTTGCCCAGAAGAATGACCGCGGTAAATAAAACAGACAGGATGGGTACGGCCACCCAGAACCACTCTCTCCGGTCCGTTGCTTTAAGCACCAGATAGAGTACAGGAAAAAGAAGGATCACAAAAGTCCCCAGCATCCAAACCAGTCTGGATAAGTCCGGCAGCTCGACCTCCATCAGATCATTCAGGCTCTCCATCATCATATAATTCAGATAGACGCCATCTCCTGATTCTGCCTCGATTTCATTTATGACTTCATAGGAAGGAGACATACAGCCCGTAAACAGCAGGCACAGGCCTAAAACGGCAACGCATAAGAATATGGTTTTTTTATACGTCATCACTCTCCTCCTTTCATTGGCAGTATTCAAAATGATTATATCAGACTTTTTCTTTGGTTTTGTTACATGGATATGACGTTTTCTTTAATAGTCCGCTTGCAAAAACGCTGTAACAGTTGTTATAATAAGCTTTGCGAATTTATGATCCAGGAGGCAATCCATGCAAGCGTTTGATCTTCCCATTTCCGAACAGTATCCTATGACGCCCCGAATCTATGATGTGAACAGTCATATTATTACATTTGAAGCCACTGTACTTTCCTGTTCTCCCGCGCAGAACGGTTCGTTTGATGTCGTTCTGGACCGGACAGCCTTTTTCCCCGGAGGCGGCGGTCAGGAGGCGGATCAGGGGACTCTGGGCGGACAGACTCTTCTGGGATTATCGGAAGATGAAGGCATCGTTCATCACTACACACCGGTCCCGTTGGAAGCCGGCGAGGTCGTGACCGGTCGTGTCGATTGGGAGCATCGTTTTTCCGATATGCAGCAGCATTCCGGCGAGCATGTTCTTTGCGCCGTTCTGCATAACCGGTACGGGGTAGATAACACGGGCTTCCATATGGGTCACAACGAGGTCACGATGGATGTCAACGGGATCTTTTCCGCGGAGCAGCTTGCCGAGGCCGAACAGGAAGCGAATGCCGCTGTGTACAGGAATCTCCCCATCTCTGTCTCTTATCCGAACGAGGATGAGCTCTCTGGTCTTTCCTACCGCAGCAAGATCGAGATCGAAGGCGCGACCCGTATCGTCCGGATCGGTGACGAGGACGATATCCTGGATCGCTGCGCCTGCTGCGCTCCTCATGTGCTGAAGACCGGAGAGATCGGCCTGATCAAGATCCTTTTTTCAGAACATTATAAAGGCGGTACCCGCATCCACATTTTATGCGGTCTCAGAGCTCTGAACGCGGTCAACCTGTATCAGACACAGGTCCGTCAGATCGACCAGCTTCTGTCGGCCTTGCCGGAAGAGACCTTTGACGCGGTCCGAAAGCTGAAGGACACGGATTCTGAGAAGAAAGAGGGACTGGTCCGGATGCAGCGCCGCATGATCAGCCTGATGGCCGGCCAGACTCCGTCCGGAAGCGATCCCTATGTCGTATTTGAAAGCTTTGAAGATCCTACCAGCGCCAGAGAATTCGTCAATCTTCTGACAGCGCGCAGGGACGGGATCGTAGCTCTTTTTTATCCTCGTGATGAAGCTTCCTTTGCTTATATCCTGGCCACGCGGGAAGGCTCCGTCAAGCCTTGGGTCAAGGATCTCAATCAAACCTTGCAAGGCCGGGGCGGCGGTTCGGATGCCATGGCACAGGGAACGGTGCGTGCCGCAAGATCAGAGATCGAAGCCTTTTTCAACAGATAGATCCTATAAAAGCCGATGCGCTGGATAAAACCAGTGTCATCGGCTTTCTTATTTAGAAAATGCTTTGCAGACTGTGAAAATGGAGGAACTGATCTTGCTCGCCCAGTTCTCTGATCTCGGAAGGAGCCGCGAAGCGATAGGCCATCGTTTCCTCCTCCTGCAGATGGACGTCCTGATCCTGGATCTCCATTTCAAACAGCCATACATCCACGAAGTAGTTATCGCCTTCCTCCGGGTTGTCTCTCCGATAGGTAAAGATCCTTTGGCCCTGCTCCGGCCGGGGCGTGAGCCCGGTCTCTTCTTTTACTTCCCGAAGGACCGCTTCCAGGGACCCTTCTCCAGCCCGTACTCCCCCGCCGGGGATCTCCCAGCAGCCTGGCGCCCAGGATTTGGTCATGACGCGCTGCGTGATCAGATACCGGCCATCCGGACGCTTCAGCAGCGCCAGGACCGTAAGATGATATTCGCCCGGCTGCATGGACCAGTCGCCCCGTTCCATGGTGCGTCCGGTCCGCTGCCTGTCGATATCATAAATATCCCATAATTCCATGACTCATTCTTCTTTCAGATGGATCAGCTGATGCAGGGCTCGTGTGCACAAAATGTAATGGATCCACGGATCCCACTGGCTGTCCTTGGGCTCGACCACGATGACCCCGTCAAATTCCAGGCCTTTGGCATAGTAGACCGGCATGATCGAGATCGATTCATCGATGGAATCCCGCTCCGTCTGCACGACGTGGGCATCCAATCCGGCTCTCTGACAGGCCCTTCCAATGCGCTCGGCCTCCTTGGCGGTGTAGCACAAAAGGGCGATCCGTTCCATTCCATCCGCCTTCATTTCCTTTACACGCTTTTTCAGCAGGCGGGACAATTCCTGTGTCCCGGAGAAGGTCTCGACCTGGACCGGCTTGCCTTCCCGGTCGATGGTCTCCGCCTTTTCTTTATCCGGCAGGAAGCTTTCCGCGTAGGTCATGATCTGCGGTGTGCTGCGATAGCTGCGATGCAGCTCATAGTATTTCAGAGCGGCCCTCTCTTGCGGACGCATCAGGCTTTGCCAGACCAGCATCATGGATTGATGCGCGTCCCCCTTGATCCGCTGATGGATATCTCCCACGATGGTGTAGGTATCCGCGCCGGTCAGGGTCCTGAGCATGATATATCCAAAGGCGCTCACATCCTGCGCTTCATCGATGACAAGATGCTGCACCGGATAACAGGCTTTTCCATTCAGCTTGGTGTAAACATAAAGCAGTCCGCACAGATCATCCTCGGTCCAAGGCGCGTTGTCAGATTTATGAACGACCTTGGCATACCAGTCCTCTGTATCCGGGATCTCATACAGGCCGCGCAGGCTGCACATAAAGGAATAGACTTCCCGGAAATACTGACGGATGGTCTCCTGCTGTTCCCGCTGCAGCTGGTCGACCCGGTAGAAGTCGGCATCCTTGCGGGCCTTCTGGATCTGCATCTCATAGGCCTTGTTCAAGCGGCGCACCGTATCATTGCGCAGATCCTTCAAACGCCGCAAAATAAGGCGGTGGATCTTGCGCGTACGGCGTACATACGGAAGCTTGGAATAGGGCTTGGTAAACAGCTGATTGCGCTCTTCCGCGCTCATAAGGACCTGCTCCTGGAAGATAATGTCCTCCTTGGCCAGCTGAGACTCCTCAAACTGGCGGAACGCCTCATCCAGTTCCTTCTTGAAGGAAGCCGCGGTCTTTCTGCGGGTCTCTTTTTCGAAGCGGATCTGACGCTCGCCCAGGCGTTTGTAGTATTCTTCCGCGCTCATGACTTCCCTGCGCGGCCGGATGATCTCACGGGCCAGCATGGGGATCGTCATCTGGAAGGTATTGTCCCTCTCACCCAGATCCGGCAATACATCGGAAATATACTCCATGAACAGCTTGTTCGGGCCGACGATCAGGATATTATCCTTTAAGCGGCTGCGATAGTTGTAGAGCAGGTACGCGATGCGATGCAGGATGATGGTGGTCTTGCCGCTTCCGGCTACACCATTGAGCAGGATATTGTTCTCGAGCGGCTCACGGATGATATCATCCTGTTCCTTCTGGATCGTCGCGATGATATCTTTGAGCCGAGCTCCGCTGTTGCCAGACAGCACCATTTGCAGGATGTCGTCCTTGATATCGATCTCGGAATCAAACATGCCTTTAAGCTCGCCGGCGCGGATGATGTATTGGCGGCGTTTGAGCAGGTCCACCTCAAAGGTGGCATTCGGACCACGTACTTCCATGGTCCCCAGACGCTGCTGATAGAAAAGAGAGGCCATAGGGGTGCGCCAATCCAGAATGATGGGATTGGAGTGCACTTCCAGACCGTTCTTCCCGATATAGTAGGATTCCTCTTCCGTTTCCAGCGGATCTTTGAATGCGATCATGCCGAAATACGGATAGTAGTACATACGCGAAAGCTCCGACAGCCGCTCATAGGTGGCCGTATAATTGGCCTCACGGATGGGGTTTTCCTGATTCATGGAGTGATACTGCTTCTGCGGGATCTCCTCCACCAAAAACTTTCGATAATCGACTATTTCCTGCTTCAGATCGTTCAGATTGCGAAGACGGTCCTCGATTTCCTGTCCTACGATCTCCTGCACCTGAAGCAGGTATTCTCGTTCTTGTTCCAAACTCTTTTCACTTAGATGATCCATACTCTTCTTTTCTCTTTCGTAAAGCCTTAATCCTCGAAGGCGCTGCCTCCGATGAATTCTCGAATGATCGAAGTGCTCGGCACGACCTCCGAGCTGACACCCAAACAATAATCCAGGAATTTGATGAGCCGTCTTGCCTCTTGGTATTCCGGCTGCGTACGGTCGATGCCGAACAGCAGCGGTTCCGCGAATTGCTTTAAGATGGCCAGTTCATAGATGTGGGCGGAGTTGAACATGACATCAGCCTCTTCCTGGTACGGGAAGATGTTGCGCTCCTCACCCTTTCTGACGGAAGGCCACATGGCAATGGTCTGGGCCGCGGAAGCCCCTCGCGATCTGTGATCGCGGACCATGCGCCGAAGCAAGCGTCCGTCTGTGGTCGGAATGCGGTTATGATCATCGATGTTGATCAATGTCAGAGCGCTGATGTAGATCTTGAATTTCTCGCTGCGCGGGATCTCGGAAGTGAGCTGCTCATTGAGGCAATGGATGCCCTCTATGACCAGGATATCCTCCTCGTTCATCGTCAGCGGATGTTTGTGATATTCTCTGTGACCGGTCACGAAGTTGAAGCGGGGCAGCACCACGCTTTCTCCCTTCAGAAGCCGGTTCAGGTCTTCATTAAACTTCGCGATGTCGATCGCGTTCAGATTTTCAAAATCCGGCATCCCGTCTTCATCCAGCGGCGTCTGTTCCCGATCGATGAAATAATCATCTACCGAGATCAGATGGGGCTTTTTGCCCTCGGCCTTTAACTGAACGCAAAGTTTTTTCGCGAAGGTGGTCTTGCCGGAAGAAGAAGGCCCCGCGATCAGGACGATGCGCGTTTCACCAGCCCGGGAAGCGATCTCCCTCGCGATCGAAGCGATGTGGGCGGCGTGCAGGGCTTCCGACACCTGGACCAGTTCTCCAAACCGTCCGGAAGCGATACAGTCATTGAGCGCGCCGATATCCTCTACCCCCAGGATCTTGCTCCACTTAGCAGAGCGCGAATAAACATCAAACAACTTGTGAGATGGGGTAAAGGCCTGGACCTCATGCGGCCACTTGGGAGAAGGCAATTGCAGCACCAGCCCTCCCTGATAATCCGTCAATTCGAACCGATCCGCCAGACCGGTGCGCGGCAGCATGTAGCCGTAAAAATAGTTGCGGCTGGATTCCAGCGAATACATGTTGATCACGGAAAATCGGCGGTATCGGAAGACCCGCGTTTTATCCTTCATGTTATGGTCGGCAAAGTACTCCAGCGCTTCTTCCAGAGGATAGCGGTCCCGGCTGATGGGCTCGTCACGGCGTACAAGCTCTTTCATAAACGCCCGGATCTTGTCCAGTTCTTCCTCTGTAACGCCTTCCCTGCCCCCTTGGGTGACCGCGCAATACGTTCCTCCTGTTACACTGTGTTTGATGCGGATGCAGGCTTCCGGCCCCAATACCTTGCGGATGGCGTGGATGAGCATGATATATAGCGTCCGCACATAGGTGCGATATCCATCTACCGATTCCAGATTCAGAAAACTGACTTCCCCATCACGCATGGGACGGTATGTCAGCTCCCGCATCTTCCCGCCATAGACCCCCAGCATGGCTGGTGATTCCGTATTTTTGCGGGCCAGCAGCGCGATATCTTCCAACGTCGTGCCCCGTTCCACCGAGAGCACGCGTCCGTCCTCCAATGTTAGTTGGATCTGCTGTGTAAACTGTTGCGCCATTGTTTACTCCTTAAATCACATGTTCGATCCAGCGGGCTTCCTCCAGAAGCTGTTCTTTTTTCTGCGGATCCTGGACTTCCAAGGCCCAGCTTTGGATCTTTTCGGCCCGTTCTTTGAGCCACCTGCTGTACTCCGGATCTTTACTGTCCGTAAGCAGGCGTCCGTATTTATAGGAAAAAGCATCTTCATATCGCTCTTTGCCCCGGACCGCCTTTATGATGATATAGTTTTTCCCTCTTTCCATGGCGAAGGCTTCCTGCTCGATCTTAAAACCCAGCTCGTGCAGAGTCCTGCGCACAAGATCCGGCTCCGTCTGCGGCTGCACGATCAACGCGGACAGGCCGGCCAGAAACTCTTGATCTGCCGCCTTCAGAATGTCTGAAATGAGCATGCCTCCCATTCCGCAGATGACGACCGTATCTGCCTGTCCGGGCTGAAAGCCTTCCAGGCCATTGGCCAGGCGCAGAGAGATCTTTTCCTCCAGGTGTGCCGCGAAGATATGCTCTTTGGCACTTTCAAGAGGACCATCGTTGATGTCGGAACAGATGGCCCGAAGGATCTTTCCGCTTTGGATCAGGTTCATGGCCAGATACGCATGATCACAGCCGATATCCGCCAGAACAGCTCCTTCCGGAACCAGCTCTGCCACCTTCTTCAGGCGGATCGATAAAGGTTGTATCGTCATTACTCGAGATAATCTCTCAGCTTTTTGCTGCGGCTGGGGTGACGAAGCTTGCGCAGCGCCTTGGCTTCGATCTGGCGGATACGCTCACGGGTAACATTGAACTCCTTGCCGACTTCTTCCAGGGTGCGGGCCCGCCCGTCATCCAGGCCGAAGCGCAGGCGCAGGACCTTCTGCTCACGATCCGTCAGCGTTCCCAGCACTTCCAGCAGTTGTTCCTTCAGCAGGGTGAAAGCCGCCGCGTCGGCCGGGATCATCATCTCCTTATCTTCGATGAAATCACCCAGATGGCTGTCTTCTTCCTCACCGATAGGCGTCTCCAGAGACACCGGCTCCTGCGCGATCTTCATGATCTCACGCACCTTGCTGACCGGCATATCCAGTTCCTTCGCGATCTCCTCCGGGGAGGGATCACGGCCCAGCTCCTGCAGCAGCTGGCGCGAAATGCGGATCAGCTTGTTGATGGTCTCGACCATGTGCACCGGAATCCGGATCGTGCGGGCCTGGTCCGCGATGGCGCGGGTGATGGCCTGCCGGATCCACCAGGTAGCATAGGTACTGAATTTATAACCCTTGCGGTAATCGAACTTCTCGACCGCTTTGATCAGGCCTAAGTTGCCTTCCTGAATGAGGTCCAGGAACAGCATGCCGCGGCCTACATAACGCTTCGCGATGCTGACG
>ONBQ01000183.1 GCA_900316145.1 uncultured Eubacteriales bacterium | reverse complement strand
GCCCATGCTCATCGTAGGACCGGACTACTTCCCGGAAGAAGTCATGGAAAATGCGTACCTGTCTCCCCTGTACATCCAGAGCAAGACACCGAACCAGACGGAGGCTGCCATGCTGGAACTGGCCCAGTCTGATGCACGTTTCCAGTCCCTCAGCATCACCAATCTGCACCGGGATGCCATGCAGGAGCGCAACCTGATCCTGGTCATCGAGATCTTCCTGTATGGTTTCATCATCGTCATTACTCTGATCGGTGTGACCAATGTATTCAATACCATATCCACCAACATGATGCTTCGGCGCAAAGAATTTGCCATATACCGATCGATCGGGATGACAGACCCGCAGTTCAGGTCCATGATCCGCCTGGAGAATATCTTCTATTCGCTCAAGTCCCTGATCTTCGGTATTCCCATCGGCGTGGCCGGATCCTATCTTCTGTATCGTGTCATGGCCACTGAAATGGATCTCGGGTATCATTTCCCCGTCGTTTCCATTCTGATCGCGGTCCTCTTCGTCTTTGTGATCGTTACCTGGACCATGTCCTATTCCCTGAAAAAAACGCACACGGACAGCATCACCGATGCCATCCGGGACGATACCTATTGACAAGGTACGTCATCCTTCCCCATAAGGTTCTAATGGGGAATTACCCCATAAGGTTCTAATGGGGAATTTCCCCATAAGATCCTTATGGGGTTTTTTATTGCAAGTTCGATTTAATTGTGTTATACTTTCCCGGAATTTAAGACCTTATCTAGAAAAGAGTCTGTGATCCATGTCCTTAGCTCATTCCGATCGATTTCGCAAAGTCGCTTCCGTGCTGCTGCTTCCCGTCAGTCTTCTATATTATGAATTTCTGTTCCATGCAGCCGCGATCGGCTCTTTTTCTCATTCCCACATGTCCAGTCTGATCCTGTTTCCCCTGGTTCCTGGATTTCTTTTAGGCGCGCTGCGTCTTTTGATCCGCAACAGAAAAGCCCGTATCATCGTGACCTCAGTTCTATTGGCGCTTCTTGCTCTTCCCTTTCTGATCGAATACTTTGTCTACAGTCAGTTCAAGGTCTTCTATGATTTAAACACGGTCGGAGCCGGAGCCGGCGATGTCATTACCGGCGGGTTTTTCGGGCAGCTGATCTATATCATATCCCGTCCGATCAGTTTTCTGATCATCGGTCTGTATTTTCTTCCGCTGATCCTGTACCTGATCCTCACTTTGACCCGCAAGTCTGACCTGAAACCCTCCGCTATCTCTTCTTTCCTTTTAACATTGGCTTGCGGCGTGGGATGTTTCCTGCTGTTGGCTCTTTCTCCTTCTTTAAGCGATGCCTACACAAGAGAGTACAGTTTCTCCTCCTGTGTGTCCCGATTCGGCCTGTCCACCGCGCTGCGTCTGGAAGTAGCCCATCTGCTCCGTCCGGATTCCGGTCTGGATTTTGAAGACATCACGGTCGAAGAATCTTCCGAAGAAAGTCTGCCGCAGGAAGGATCCTCCCCGGAACAGGAGTCTTCACAGCAAGAGACTTCCAGCGAAGAGTCTTCGGTTCAGGAAGAAGCATCGGAAGAAACCTCGATCCCGGAAGAATCGTCCGAAGAGACAGTCGCTCCGGAAGAGTCCTCTGAAGAACCTATAGAAGAGCCTGAACCTGAACCGACCCCCGTCGTATATGAACCTAACGTCCTGGATATCGATTTTAACGCGCTGGCGGATAGCACCTCAGGCACGCTGGCGGATCTCGACCGCTATGTGGCAGCCCAGACTCCTTCCTTAAAAAATGAATATACGGGTCTGTTCGAAGGAAAGAACCTGATCTTCATTTCAGCGGAAGCTTTCAGCGGTGATATCATTGATAAAAAGCTGACACCTACCTTGCATCGTCTCGCCAACCGCGGCATCCAGTTTACCGATTATTATCAGCCCGCTTCCGCCGGCACGACAGGCGGCGAGTACGAAAACCTTTTCGGCATGCTGCCTACCTCCGGCGGTTCCTCTTTCAAGATGACAGCTTCCCATTATAATTATATGACGATGGGTTCGCAGCTGGACCGGCTGGGCTATTTTGGATGGGCTTTCCACAATAACGCGGTGACCTACTATGACCGTGACAAAACCCACACCAAGCTCGGCTATTCCGAAGGCTACATGGCTTATGGCAATGGCATGGAGGCCTATGTTGCCGATGAGTGGCCGCAAAGCGATCTGGAAATGATGGAAGGCACGGTTCCCCTTTATATAGGACACCAGCCTTTCAATATTTATTATATGTCCGTAAGCGGTCATAATCCTTATACCAACAATCCCTCCGCCAACGCCATGTCGGCCAAAAACTGGGATGAGGTCAAAGATCTTCCTTATTCTAATACGGTAAAGGCTTATATCGCGGCCAATCTGGAACTGGAGCATGCGCTGACCTACCTTGTCACCACCCTGGAAAAGGCCGGCATCGCCGACGACACTGTGATCGTCCTTTCCGCCGATCATTTCCCTTATGGCCTGGATGATGACGGGACCTTGGGCAATATGCCTTATCTGGAAGAGTTGTATGGCTTTACGCCCCGCAACTATCTGGAACGTGACCATAACCGCCTGATCCTTTGGTGCGGATGCCTGGAAGAAATGGATCCGATCGTCGTGGATACGCCTGTATCCAGTCTGGATATCCTGCCTACCCTGTCCAACCTGTTCGGTACCGAGTTCGATTCCCGTCTCTTCCCCGGGCGGGATGTCTTCTCTGACACGCAGCCTCTGGTCTTTACCATCAACTATGACTGGAAAACAGACCTGGGTACTTTTACCGCGGGCAATGGCGCTTTTACCCCCGTCTCTGAAGATATCGAGATCCCGGAAGGGTATGTGGACCGCATGAAAGCCATCGTCCGCAATAAAGTCAACTATTGCCGCGGCGCTCTGGATACAGACTATTTCCGTCATGTATTTGAAAGAGACGAGTCGGACAGCGGCTCATGATTTGTCCATTTTCCCTAAACATTGGTTAAGAGAATTGTCATAAATATCCAAACTCAATAGAAATGCGCCGAAAGCGAAAAAGCGATTGCTTTTTCGCTTTAAAGCGTGTACAATTATAAGAGCTTTATTTTGGAGGATTTTACATGCTGAAACGTTATTTTCAACCGGAAATCGAGACCATGTCTCCTGAGGATATCAAGGCACTTCAAAGCAAACTGCTGGTTCAGCAGGTGCGTCACGTATATGAAAATGTCGCCTATTATCGCGCAAAGATGGACGAGGCCGGTGTCACGCCGGATGACATCCATGGCGTAGAAGATCTGTACAAGCTTCCATTCCTTTCCAAGAGCGATCTTCGTGATGCCTATCCCTATGGTCTTCTGGCCAAACCCCTTTCTGAATGCGTCCGCATCCAATCTACCTCCGGTACGACCGGTCGCCGCGTTGTTTCTTTCTATACCCAGCATGATGTCGATCTTTGGGAAGAATGCTGTGCCCGCGCCATCGTCGCCACCGGCGGCTCCAGTGAGGATGTATGTCAGGTCGCCTACGGGTATGGTCTGTTCACCGGTGGGGCCGGTTTAAACGGTGGTTCTCATAAAGTAGGCTGTCTGACCCTTCCCATGTCTTCCGGTAATACCGAACGTCAGATCCAGTTTATGCGTGATCTGCATTCTACCATCCTGTGCTGCACCCCGTCCTATGCCGCCTACATCGGCGAGACCTTAAAGGATATGGGACTGACCCCTGATGATATCGACCTGAAGGCCGGCATCTTCGGCGCGGAGCCCTGGACGGAAGAAATGCGCCATGACATCGAGAAATCCCTTGGCATCAAGGCTTATGACATCTATGGTCTGACCGAGACCAGCGGTCCGGGCGTTGCTTTCGAATGTGAGGCTCAGGACGGCATGCATATCAACGAAGATCATTTCCTGGCTGAGATCATCGATCCGGATACCGGAGAGGTCCTGCCGGAAGGTTCCAAGGGCGAACTGGTCTTCACCAGTCTGGATAAAGAAGCCTTCCCGCTTCTGCGCTACCGCACCCGTGACATTTGCGTGCTGCATCGTGAGAAATGCTCCTGCGGCCGCACCCTGATCAAGATGAGCAAGCCGATGGGCCGCAGTGATGACATGATGATCATCCGTGGTGTCAATGTCTTCCCGTCTCAGATCGAGACCGTCCTTCTTAAGGAAGGTTACGCTGCCAACTACCTGATCGAAGTAGACCGCGTCCACAATTCCGATACGCTTGATATTTCCGTTGAGCTGCTTCCGGATCAGTTCTCCGATACCATGCGCGACATCGAGATCCGCGAAAAGAAACTGGCGGCCGCGATCAAGACCATGCTGGGCATCAGCCCGAAGGTCCACCTTGTATCTCCGAAATCCATCGCGCGCAGCGAAGGAAAGGCTGTTCGCGTGATCGATAAACGTAAATTACACGACTAAGTCAGAAAGGAGACCCCGTCATGACTATCAAGCAGATTTCCGTTTACATCGAAAACCGGAAAGGCCGTCTGGCCGAGGCGACCCGTTACATCGCCGATCATCAGATCAATCTAAAGGCTTTGTCCATCGCGGATTCCCAGGATTTCGGCATTCTCAGACTGATCTGTGAGAACCCGCAGGAAACCAATGAGATCCTGCGTGAGGGCGGTTACTTGACCCGTCTGAACAATGTTCTGGCCGTTTCGATCGCTGACAAACCCGGTACCCTGGCCGGCATTCTGGATGTTCTGGCCGCTGCCGAAGTGGATGTCGAGTACACTTACGCTTTTCTCTCTTCCAAGGGAGGCGCCTATATGATCTTCCGCGTTACTGATAACGCAGCAGCGCAGGCTGCCCTTGACGCGTCCGGGATCCATACGGCTTCTCAGGAGGATATTTTCTAAGCATTTCTTGATTTTTTAAAGCTTTGCCCCCTGTGTTTCATCACGGGGGCTTTTTTTTTGCCATATCATAGTTATAATACCCACGTAAAGATCTTCGAATAATTGACAATTAAATGTAACATATGATATATTTAATTCGTATTATTGTCAGGAGGTCATCATGCTAACTGTTTCTCATTTGTCATTTGCTTACCGCCGCCGCGAGATCATCAAAGACATCTCGTTTACTTTATCGCCTGGCGAAGCGTTGGTCATAGCCGGTCCGAACGGCTGTGGAAAGTCCACTCTGCTTTCCGTCCTGTCCGGTGCCCTTCCCGGCGCGAATGGCACGGTCCATACGGATGGCGAGAAGCTGGGCATGGTTCCTCAAGGCAATGCGGTCTTTGAGGACCTGACCGTTCTGGAAAATCTGCAATTCTTTTGCCGTCTGGCTCACAAGAAGCTCGTCTCTCCTCTGCCCATGGGTCTGGAGCCTTTTGCTCACAAAAAAGCAGGGCAGCTTTCGGGAGGGTATCAGAAGCGTCTCGCGATCGCGTGTACACAGGTCGCGGATCCCGATATCTGGCTTTTCGACGAGCCTTGCGCCAGTCTGGACATCGTCTGGCGTGACGAAATGATACAGACCATTTCGGCGCTCAAACAAGGCGGACGGGGCATCGTCTATGTCGGCCATGACCCTGCGGAATTCATGAGTTTCTATGATCATATCCTGATCCTGAAGGACGGTTTTGGACGTCTGATCCACCGCAGTGAAGTTCCCGCCGGTTCTGAATACATGATCTTTCATGATCTGATCCGGCAGGCCAGTATATAAAACTAAAAAAGGGAGGAAACAACATGTCTGATCAGTTCAATCAGTCAAACAACCCCATCGAGTATGACCCGCAGACCGGACAGCCTATCTATCAGCAGCCGCAGCAGCCGCAGATCACAGGCTATGATCCGCAGACAGGTCAGCCCATCTACCAGCAGGCTGCTCCTCAGATCGTAGGTTACGATCCCAAGACCGGCCAGCCCATCTATCAGCAGGCTCCTGCCCAGCCCCAGCCGCAGATCATCGGCTATGATCCGAAGACCGGACAGCCTATCTATCAGCAGGCTGCTCCTCAGATCGTAGGTTACGATCCCAAGACCGGCCAGCCCATCTATGACAATGGCCCGGTCAAAGGTCCCAAGGCTCCTAAGAAAGCCGGAAAGAAAAAGGGCCTGATCGCCGGTATCAGTGCCGGACTGGTCGTCGCGCTGGCCGCGATCGCCATCTTTGTCTGGCCCAAGCCCTTCTCCAAGGGTGATGGTTCCTCTAAGGGTGCTGTAGAAACCGCGGCCGAGAACACCGGCAAGGCTGTGTTCTCTCATACCGAGATCGGCAATTTCCTGTCTGATACCTTAAGCGGCAATTCCAAGAAGAACACCGGTATCGACCTGCGCTGCACCAATATCGGTTCTCTGGTCTCCGCATTCGGCGCGGACAGCATGTACGGCGCTATGCTTGGCAGCGGCCAGGCCGGCATCAACGCAGTCGTTGGCGGCGATGGAAAAGAAGCCTCCTTCAGCATGGATGCTTCCATTATGGGTCAGACTTACACCGTTCAGATGTATGTTTCCGAAGATCAGCTGATCGTCGCGATCCCCGAGATCCTTTCCAGCCCCTATTATATTCCTCTCAACAACCTCGAGCAGGAATTGGCCAATTCTATCTTCGCTCCGAACAAGAGCCAGTACTCGCTGGATCAGTACACCTATGATGAGCTCATCAACTTTGCCCGTCAGCTTTCTCAGATCAAGAACGCGACCGGTTCCATGGGCAACATCGTAGAGGATATCGAGACCAAGCTGGAGCAGCAGGGTCTGAAGCCTCAGTTCACCGAAACCAATGGTTCCTTCACCGTCGGCGGCGAGACCGTCAACGGAACCATCGCTACCCTGGATCTGGGTACGGAAGATCTGGTCCGCTATGTACAGTTTGCCAAGGGTTATATTCAGGATTATGTTGGCCAGCTGGCCCAGCAGATCCCGGATCTGAGCTCCAGTCTGGATCTGAGTGATTTCGATTCCGCTATCGAAGAGCTGCGCAATTCCAATATCGCGGCCCACATCGAGCTGGATATCTACAAAAAGTATGTTGTCCGCATGGATATCGAGATCTATGATACGACCAACCGTGCCGAAAACAGTGCTCACATCATCGGCGATTTCGGCAAAGATCCTGAGAAGACCCAGCATGTCAGCATCTCCCTCTCTCAAGGCTCCAATGGCGAGATGTATCGCATCGACTACAACATTCTGAGCGATACCGCTACGGATTTCAGTTCTGAACTGACCATAACTGAGCAGGGTTATTCCGCCAGCGCCATGACCTTCAATTGGAACAAATCCTCCGGCGCGTTCACGCTGGACATCGGCAGTTCGGGATATTCTGTCGCTAACATCAGCGGTACCGCCAAGGTCGATGGCAGCAAGATGACCATCTCTCCGGGAACCGTTTCCGCCGGTGGCGGCTATTACTCCTATGATCTGTCCTCTCTGCAGATCACGATCGACAGTGACGCGTCTCTGACCAAGCCGGCCGGCTCTGCGAAGGATGTATTAACGCTTACAGAAGCTGACATTCAGAACATCATGACAGAAGTCCAGAGCAAACTTGGATCTATCGTTGGCGCGTTCGGCGGCGGATATTAATGGAGCAATCAAACACTAACAATGTTTCAACGTGATCTAAAACTTTTCCTGCACAGCCTGCGCACGCTGGTATTACTCATCGTAATACTGCTCGCAGGCTGTGTCGGTACTATCCTGACGATCAGCGGTCTGGATTCCCCGTCGCTTCCTAAACCCAAGGTCGTATTGTGCAATCTGGACAGGGACAGCAACTATGGCTCCACCCTGCTTACGATCGCGTCCGGCCATGAAATGGTGGATTCCCTGCTGGATATCTCCTTTTGCGACACGGAGGCTGAGGCGGAACAGGCGGTTCTGGATGGCGCGATCGCGTCTATCATCCTTCCTGAGCATTTCTTCTCCAGCACCGCGCATGGAGAAAGTATCCCCTGCCGTCTGATCCTGAATGGCGCCGGCGAGGGTGCGCAGGAGACCATCCGTTCGTACGCAGACATCGGTTCCGAGATCCTCACATCCGGCCAGCTGGTCATATTTACCGGGGATTATTATGCCATCGACCACCAGTTTACGGATGAAGCGGCTGCGGAGCTGAATGTCTTTCTGAACGTTTTCGCCTTCGCAGAGTTTGAAAGTGCCCGGAACCGCTACTTTTCCTGGACGCAGGTTCCCTTTACAACCGGAAACCTGAGCCATTCCATGCATTATGTGGTAGTGTATCTGTCCTTCTTCGTAGGATTGCTCATTCTGGGATACTATCATCTCTATCAGACGGACCTGATCAGAAGCCGCCTGTTGTGGCTGCGTTCATCCGGCGTACGGGAACGGGCTTTCCTTCGCTGGAAATGGCTGCTGCCCTTGCTGTTCAGCATGCTGCTGATGGTCCCCTTCTGCCTCGCCGCGACCCGTTTCGTGCCCATGTTCTTTTCACCTTTAAGCCTGCTGTCCGCTCTGTTCGGGCTGGCTTTTGCCGCGGTGTTTGGCTCTCTGCTCTCGATCGCCATTTCCGGCATCTCCGGAGCCATCTTGTTTACGGTCCATATCATCGGGCTGTTCTTCTGCGGCGGTATCATCCCTTATTCACGTCTGGAGCCTTTCATCCTGACCATGGGTGATTTTACTCCTCTCGGTGTGATATACCGCTCTTTCGGCCCACTGTTTGGCGGCAGTTTTTCGATCAGGGCTTTGTTGATCGGTATCGTCTATTGCGCACTGGCCTTCGCGCTGGCGCATAGACATATGATCTCCGTGACGACTGGAAAGGAGGCCTCATGAATAGCTTGCCTCTGTTTTTCCGGCGCACTTTGAAGGAGCCTCTGATCTGGCTCATTTCAGCCATTCTTCTGCTGGTCTCTTTCTTCAGTTTCGGGTATGCTTCTGTCAACAAGATCCTTCCCTGCGCCATATGCAGCGAGGACCTGTCAGAAGACTCTTCCCGTCTTTTCGAAGATTTGGATCCGGATCAGTTCATTTTTTGCGAAAACCGCGCGGAGGTATTGAAAATGATGCGCCGCGGCAAAGCGGACTGCGGAGCTGTTGTTTTGCCCGGTTTTTCTGAGAAGCTCGCTTCCGGCGCTCCGGAGGCCAGTGTTGAAATACTGGTCTCTCCGCGCACAGAGTTGGACGCACGTTATAAATTTCTGATCCTCGGCACGATCTATAAGACCTATGCGCCTTATCTGACCATCAAGGGATTTGATGAGTTTGGACTTTCCATCACTTTGGAAGAAGTAGCCGAGTATTTTGAAAGGATCCAGCCGGACATCAAGCCGCTCACCTTCCTTGTTACGAATGTGGAAGGGGCGAATGTGGGCACAAAACCTGGCATCGATCTGCCTGTCGGCCTGATCTCGATCGCGGTTTTCATTGCTTACGGATTCTTTGCGATCGGTATCGTAAGACGTCGCAGCCGTATCGTAAAGCCACGCTTTTCCAATCGCCAGCTGCTGTTTAACGTCTACCTGCCACGTCTGATTCCTGCGTGTGCCTTGATCTTCTTCAGCGCCAGCGCCGGCATCCTGCTGGGACAGATCCTGCTGGATTTTGCCGCGTGGAGGCTCATTGCCGGTCTGTTCCTGTATATGATCCTGCTTACGGTACTGTTTTCCATTATGATCCAGATCCGCCTGTCTGATCATGTCTGGATCTGCGTGATCGCGCTGGAGGCTACCATCAGTCTACTGCTTTGCCCCTTGTTCTGGGATGTGACCCTCTATCTGACATGGTTCAAGGCGATTCGATTTTTCTGTGTGCCCTATTGGCTGTACACGCTGATCTAAGGCTCCGGGACATATAAAAAACGTCATTGGCTTTCTGTGCCAATGACGTTTTCTTTATGGCTGGATCTCCACGATCCCTCGAATGATCTGATAGAGATACGGTTTATACTGCTCGATATCGACCGGATCCTGCTCCAGGATCACGCTGTGGCAGGTGGAACTGACCAGTTCGATGATCGTATATACCACCACTTCCAGCTTCTTGATATCCTCGATCCCCAATATCTCCTGGAAGATCTTCGTGAAATCGATACGCACATGTTCGACTGCCCGGAGGAACAATCCCCAGCTTAGATTCTTGTTGATAAATCGCAGCAGGTTGGGCTGCTTGCTGACCTGATCCAGGATATCATCAATGATAGCCAGGACTTTATCAGCCGGAGTTTCTTTCTCCTGATAATTCGAAAAGGCGATCGCATGATTGAACAGTTCTTCGGATTTCCAGGCGACCAGCCTCTCCTGCAGTTCATATTTATCTCTGAAATATAAGTAGAATGTTCCTTTTGCCAGATCCGCCTCATGCACGATGTCCGCGATGGTGGTCCTGGCGAAGCCTTTCGTTGTAAAAAGGTAGAACGCGGTATCCATTAACCGCGTCTTTTTTTGTTGTTTATTCTCCTCGACCTTACCCATACCTTATCCTCTTTTCGGTCCTGTCCGAGACAGGTTTTCCTTTAAAATTCATTGTATCTTGAAAAACCAGGTTTGTCAAATCGGATAATGTCTTAGATTTTTCCCCGGAAACGGCTTCATTTTATAAAAAATGACCAAAATTCATTTTTCTCATATTAAAGGATTGACTATTGGTCATTTTGTGATATACTACTCTTTGTTAATAAAAGTGACCATCAGTCATTATATGATAGAAAGGATTGATCGTATGCTGAAACTGAGCCGTCAGATCGTAAAATACCGGATCCCCATTCTGATCCTGGGTCTCGTGCTCTTGATACCGGCCACCGCCGGGTATCTTCATACCAAAGTCAACTATGATATTCTCTATTATCTTCCGGATAACATAGAAACGATGCAAGGGCAGGACATCCTGCTGAATGATTTCGGAAAAGGAGCCTACGCGCTTCTGATCGTAGAAGATATGGATGATATTCACGCAGCCAGGCTGAAAGAAAAGGTCGAAGCCGTTGACCATGTAGCGGATGTCGTATGGTATGATTCGATCCTGGATGATAATATTCCACAGTCTATGCTGCCTGATGAGATCTATCAGGTTTTCCACTCGGATCAGGCCACCCTCATGGCGATCTTCTTTGATGGCGGCACCTCGGAAACTTCCACGATGGACGCGATCGACCAGATCCGGGATATCACGGGCGAGACCTGTTTCCTGAGCAGCATGTCCGCCATCGTCACCGATACCAAGCACCTGGTGGATGAGCAGCTGTTCTGGTATGTATCCATCGCTGTTGTCTTGTCCGCCATCGTCCTGGCACTGACGATGGACTCCTGGATGGCGCCGGTCCTGTTCCTGCTGACCATCGGAATGTCCATCATCTATAACCTGGGCACGAATTTCATTCAAGGCGAGATCTCCTTCGTGACGATGTCGTTGACAGCTGTCCTGCAGTTGGCTGTCACCATGGACTATTCCATCTTCTTATGGGACAGTTACCGGGAGCAGCGAAGCAAGCTGGCGGATAAAAACGAAGCCATGGCTCACTCGATCGCTGAAACAGCGGTTTCTGTGGCCGGTTCTTCCCTGACGACCATCGCCGGATTTATCGCCCTGTGCTTCATGACCTTTACATTAGGTCGTGATCTTGGTATCGTCATGGCTAAGGGCGTTGTCTTGGGAGTGATCTGCTGTATCACTCTGCTGCCTTCCATGATCCTTCTTTTCGACGGCCTGATACAGAAACTGCATCACCGTCCTTTAAACATCAAAGGCGAAAAGCTCTCAGCCTTTATCGTGAAGCATCACTGGATCATGCTGTTCGTCTCGATGCTGCTATGGATCCCGGCTATCATCGGATATAACAAGATCGATGTCTATTATAACCTGGATTCCAGCCTGCCCGGGTATCTGCCTTCTATCCAGGCCAATGAAGAGCTTGAGAAAAACTTTTCCATGAACACCATTCACCTGGTTTTGGCTGACGCGGATCTTCCGGAAAAAGATGTTCGGAACATGCTGTCAGAGATGGAGCAGGTAGACGGTGTGGAATTTGCCCTCTCCACCGCTTCCCTGATCCCGTCTGACATTCCGGGAGAATTCCTGCCGGATTCCATGACCGGAACACTTAAAAGCGGCGGTCGGCAGCTGATGTTGATCAGTTCCGAGTATAAAGTCGCGACAGACGAGGTGAACCGCCAGATCGATCAACTGGGAACGATCCTGAAATCCTATGATGAGAGCGCCATGCTGATCGGTGAAGCGCCTTGCACCAAAGATCTGATCGATATCACGGATCATGATTTTCAGGTGGTCAGCGCCGTTTCTATCATCGCTATTTTCCTGCTGATCTGCTTTGTTCTGCGTTCTTTCTCCCTGCCGATCCTTCTCGTCAGCGTGATCGAACTTGCGATCTATGTCAACATGAGTATAGCGTATTATACGCACACCACCCTTCCTTTTATCGCCTCCATCGTGATCGGGACGATACAGCTAGGCGCGACAGTCGATTACGCGATCCTGATGACCAACCGTTATCAGCTGGAACGGGCCAATGGCAAGGATAAGACCGAGGCCGTTAAGATCGCCTTGTCCTCATCCTTGCCCTCCATCGTGACAAGCGCCTTAGGTTTCTTTGCCGCCACGATCGGAGTTGGCCTGTATTCGGATGTGGACCTGATCGGTTCCTTGTGTCTGTTGATGTCCCGCGGCGCTTTGATCAGCATGGTCCTGGTTTTGATCCTGCTGCCCTCTTTGCTGCTGCTCTTCGATCCGATCATACAAAAAACCAGTTTTCGTCATTATTAAGAAAGGAGATCATCATGAACCATCATATCTATAAGTTCTTAGCTGTCTTACTCAGCGTCTCGCTGGCCGCTTTATCTGTGACCGGCTGTTCCTCCCAGACAGAGGATGCCCCGTCCGAATCGGAAACCAGCACAGATTCCGAAACGGACACATTAATGGAAGAAGCTGTTTCGATGCTCCGCTCTCATGGAAGCGAGCAGGGAAAGGAGGAAACCGTTTATGTGGTCGCCGATGCCTCCGGCAAGCCGGAAAAAACGATCGTAAATGCCTGGTTAAAGAATCCTGAAGAAAAAGATTCTTTATCCGACCAGACGGACCTTTCCGATATCGAAAACACACAAGGGGAAGAAACCTTTTCTAAGGAAGGCAATTCCGTGATCTGGAACGCCGATGGACATGACATCCATTATCAGGGCACGACCACCAAAGACCTTCCGCTGGAAACCAGCATCACATATGAACTGGATGGCAAGCAGGTCTCGCCTTCCGATCTGGAAGGACAGAGCGGACATCTGAAAATGACCTTCTCTTATGTCAACAAGACCGGTACCGAGCGTACTATCAATGGCGAAAAAGTCATGCTGTATCAGCCATTCCTTGTGATCTCCGGCGCCTATCTTGACAATGCAAAAGCCGCCAATGTCACTGTAACGAATGGTAAAGTGCTCAACGAAGGCAATGCCACGATCGTCGTTGGCGCGGCCATGCCCGGTCTGTCGGACAGTCTGGGGCTGGACAAGCTTTCCCGGGCTGAAGCCCTGGCGGATATGATCCCTGAGTCAGTGACTGTCGAAGCCGATGTGACTGACTTCTCCCTGCTTACGACCCTTACAGTCTTTGATAACCATCTGTTAAGTGAACTGGATCTGGATAAGGTAGACTCTTTGGAAGATCTGGAAAAAGCGATCGGAAAATTAAGCACGGCCTCCTCTCAGCTGGTCGAAGGTTCCTCCGCTTTGTACGACGGCACCAAGGCATTGGATGACGGAGCCGACAAACTGCATGATGGCGCGACACAGTTATCCGATGGTACGCACGCATTGGATGACGGAGCCGCCAAGCTTCAGCAAGGAACGAATGCTGTAGATCAGGGAGCCGGGCAGCTTAGTTCAGGATCCGAAGACTTGGCTCAGGGCGCTTCCGATCTGGCATCCGGCATGTCTCAGTTAGATTCCGCCGCGGATCAGTTAAAAACCGGTTCCGGCGCTCTGGATCAAGGCGCATCTGCCATGCAAAGCGGAGCGGATCAGCTGAAGGACGGGGCTTCCGATCTTTCGAACGGTATCCAGGCTTTGGACGATGGCGCGTCTGCTCTGAAAGATGGCAGCCGCCAGGTATCGCAAGGCGCGGAAGATCTGAATGCAGGTGCCTCTGCTCTGTCTTCCGGTCTCTCCTCCCTTCAGGAAGGGGCCGCCGCGGTGCAGTCCGGTGCTTCACAGCTGAACGCGGGATTAAAGGCTCTCCATGAAAACTCAGAGTCTTTGGTCCAGGGCTCCGGTGCTCTGTCCGCCGGTTTGGGACAGCTGCAGGAAGGGCTTCCTTCCACCGACAGCGTGCAGTCCCTGGTCACAGGTTCGAGCAGCTTCCGCTCCGGACTGGATGGTTTGAACGGCTCATGCGCTCAGTTGAATCAATTGGCCGAATCCTTAAAAGAGACCGATCCTGCCAGCTATCAATTGCTGATGGGCGTATCTCAGGGGATCTCTTCACTGGATGCCTCTTATGGCTCGATCGATGATGGCATCCAGTCGCTGGCTTCCGGTGCGACCACTCTTTCAGAAGGTGTTGCCGGTCTGAAGGCTGGCGCGGATCAATTATCGACCGGTGTCAGCGATTATACGGCCGGCGTGGATCAGGCATATAGCGGATCCTCAGAACTTGTGACCGGAACTGACCAGCTCTGCGCCGGAACGGACGCGCTCTCGGATGGCGCGGACAAGCTGACCGCAGGTTCCGAGACTCTGGTTGCCGGAGCCAAACAGGTGGCAGATGGCAACGAGGATCTGTCCAACGGTCTTGACGCGGCAAAAACCGGCGCTGACGCCGTAAGCACCGGCGCAAGCAACCTGTCTCAAGGCGCGAAAGACTTAAAAGACGGTACTTCTCAAATGGCCTCCGGCACCTCCGAACTGAAGGATGGAACATCGAAGCTCTCCTCCGGAGCCGATGCCCTTGAAAACGGAGCCGGCACCCTGCGCGATGGTCTGGCTGATCTGAAAGACGGTACCGGTCAGTTGAAGAGCGGAGCGTCCGATCTCAAATCCGGATCGGCCCAGCTTGTGGACGGCGCCGATCAGCTGAAGGATGGCACCGGGACCTTAGCCAATGGCGTGAAAGATCTGGTCCAGGGTTCCGAACAGCTTCGAGATGGCATCGGGCAGTTTGATGAAGAAGGGATTCAAGCATTGGAGAGCCTGATGGAAGATGATCTTCAGACCCTGCTGGACCGTCTGAAAGCCTTGCAGGACTATAGCAAGGAGTACTCGAGCTTCTGCGGAGCAGATGAAGCCCTGCCCTCCCAGGTGCGCTTCATCATGCGAACAGAATCCATCGGAGAATAAACAAAAAAACAGCTGCCTGTCGGCTAAGTTACAGTCGACAGGCAGCTGTTTTTATATAAGGGCAGGCGAGGTGGTCTTATAGTCTTTATCAGGAAACGATCTCGTCCAGGATCGATTGTAAAGAAGCCATGGAACTGGAATGGGACCGCACGACTCTGGTCTTCTCGCAAAGGCCGCACAAAGCGCACTGGACCATTTTATGCGAGCAGGTATGCGTAAACAATACCAGGACATCCGGCGAGCCGATCCGGTCATTCATGCAGCCCTGCATTTTGCAGAATACCTTGGCTTTATGTCCTCTTTTCTTACACAGTTCTTTATACTTTCGTTCCATGCACTCATTACCGCCGATGATCACAATACTCATAAAATACCTCGGTTCTATAGTTTGTGTTAACTAACTCAGTGTGAAAAGGAGGCGACGCAATGACCTGCGCCGCAAGGGAAGGGTATGGATGTTAGTTAGCCTAATCTAACCTTTTTGATAGTATCACAGACCTTTAGCATTGTCAATTCTTTTTCAAGACAAATACAGCCGCTTTTTTCCCATTGACCAGAGTATCGATCTTGTTTATCAGGCGGAATCTCTCTTTTCCCGCCGCTTCTTCCCACTCTTGTTTAGCCGCGGTCAACGCGATCACATACCCTGATGGCTTGAGGACGCGTCTCCACTCCTTCAAACAAGAGGCATAAAACACGGCAATGTCCTCGATTTTTTCAAAGATCCCCCAAGGCGGATCGGTAATGATAGCATCCAGGACCTCTTGATCAAGGAACGTCAGGTTTCTTGCGTCACAGACCCGTCCCTGGCTCAGCACCGCCTTTTCAGGATCCAGATCAGAGGCATAAACGGTCAGCCCCAAAGCGCGCAACTGCTCCGGGATGCTGCCAAACCCTGCGAAAGGATCCAGCACCGTGCTTTCCGCGGGCAGATCGACCATGCGGCAAAGCAAATGCGCCATTTCCGGTCTCAACTGCCCCTGCGGGAGATCCTTTTCTGTTATACGCCTCTTCCATAACAGCTGCGCATAGAACCCTATCCCTTCCGTGCGACGGATATACCAGATCTCTGTCTGGGGCGTGACTCGGTCCGGGACCAGGCCGGAACGGGACATGACCTGCCGCTCCGCCTCTGAAATGATACTTTTGGGCACGGAAACAAAACGGTTTGCGTCAGAAAAGCGCACCCGGAACGTGCCCTTGCGGATCAAAGGAGCCAAGGCACCTTTCTTCGAGCCTGAGACCATTTCTTCAAATGGACACTCCCGCTCATACGCTTTCATCACGAAGTATACATTGTTTAGATACAGGAGTTCCTTCAACCGGCGTCTGCTTTCCGAGGTGCGGAACCGAAGCAGCCCGCTCATGGTATCCCGGACTCTGACATCGGAAAGATCCTTCTGCAGCAGGCCGGCGCATATCTTCTCAAATCCTGTGATACAGGTAGCCAGGTATTCAGCCATGACGCGTATCTCCCTCCTGCTTCATTTCCGGATCGAAGAGCCATGGCTCATCCCCCTCCATATAGGTATGAATGATCTCATGCTCCGCCCGGTCAAGCGCGTTTCTTTCTGTTTCCTGGATGACATCGCCATGCCCGGTCAAAGCGGCAAAAGGAGAAAACTGTGCTGCCCGTTCCAGATTGCTCATATGCGGATGCCGTTCCGACTGATGATGCGGAAGATGGAGAATATCATCATATCGTCCCATTACGCTCTGTGCCCTCCGATCTGCTCATTTCTTTCCTTTCCGGTGGCGCCTTCTTCATAATTCATACCGCGCAGCACGGAATTGCGTCCATACCGATCCTTGATGGATAAAAGCGCCTGCTGAAGCTTCTTTTCTTTCTCAAGCATTTTCTTGGTTTCTTCCGCCTTGGGACCGTCCTGTTCCGCGAACAAGTCCAGCTGCTGCCCGGCTGAGGATGTCTGGGCAAGATCTTCAGACAGGATCTCACCGGCATCCAGACTGAAGCGCCGGACCAAAAGGCAAGGATCGACCAGCCGGTCATAGAGACCGGTGACCGCTTCCATTATTTGTGAGGTGGAAGAAGTAGGAT
>ONBQ01000181.1 GCA_900316145.1 uncultured Eubacteriales bacterium | reverse complement strand
TCGCCCAGGTACCAGCCGAAGTACAGGTTGTAGCTGTTGACGTCCGGGATCTCCAGGATGGGGCTGTCGATCTCCAGCATGAACACGTTGGCCATGGTGGTGCGGCGTGTCGGGTCCAGCTTGTGGCACAGGTCGTTGAGCGCCTTGTGGTTTTCCAAAAGCTCGTCCGTGACAGCGGTGGCCGCGGTGATCTCATTGGAAAGGCCCCATACGGCGATGCAGGCATGGTTGTAGTTCTGGGTGATGAGTTCCTTCATCTGCTGCAGGGTATTTTCTCTGCCATTCTGCATGTGCATGGTGATGTAGGGGATCTCCGCCCAGACGATCAGGCCGTTTTCGTCACACAGGTCATAGAATTCCTGCGCGTGCTGGTAGTGGGCCAGGCGCAGCGTGTTGGCGCCTAATTCGCGGATGATCTTCATGTCCGCCTTGTGGTCTTCCAGGCTGAGGACGTTGCCCTTGCCCTTCAGGTCCTGATGGCGGGATACGCCGCGCAGCGGGTAGCTGCGTCCGTTCAGGATAAAGCCTTTCTCCGGGTCGAAGTCAAAGACCCGGCAGCCGAAGCGTGTGCAAACTTCGTCTCCGGAAGGAAGAGAAGCTTTTGCCATGTACAGGTAGGGATCTTCCAGGCCGTCCCACAGATGCACATTTTCAATGGTAAAGCAGGCTTCCGCATGGCCGTTTTCCGAGGGTACGGTCTGGGTCTGGCCGGCCACCTCGAAGGTGACTTGTTCCGCGTTCTGCCAGGATTCCACCTTCACGGCCGCGCTCCGTTTTTCCAGATCGACCTCGGGGGTCACTTTGAGGCCCGGAGTTCCATCCTTGACCAGCTCAAAATGTTCTTTGGGCACGGACAGGATCCTGACCTCCCGATACAGGCCGCCGTAGAAGGTAAAGTCCGCTTTCTGGGGGTAGACCGTGTCATTGTTTTCGTTGTTGACGGAGACGGCCAGCACGTTCTTGTCCGCGCGCTCTTCGGTCAGATCTACACGGAAGGTGGAGTAACCGCCCTCATGACGGGCCAGTTTCTTCCCGTTGAAGTATACCTCCGCCGTCATGGCCGCGCCGTTGAATTCCAGGAATACGCAGTCACCGGCGAGCTCTTCTGCGGTCAGTTCCCGCACATACCAGCAGGTGCCGCGGTAGTAATCATTGCCGCCGTCCTGTCCGTCCACCGCGTTCCAGGTGTGCGGAAGGGTCACAGGCTGCCCTTGCGCGCAGTTGGCGATGGCCTGCTCGGCGCCGGCCGCTTCTTTCAGGAAATACCAGTTATCTTTTAATACTTTGATCTTTCTCATGATCAAACCTCTTCTTTCAGTTCTGCCTTTCTGGTCTCGATGCGCTTTTGCACCTCGACCATTTCATGCTTGTCCAGGCGACAGTTGCGCATCGCCCACAGGGTGCACAGCCAGCCCAGGATGGCCAGTCCGTAACGCAGGAACATGGTCACCGCGAAGATCTTGCCGGTCGGCGCGTCACCCGGCTGCGGCAGCGTAGCCGTGTAGCCGATGAGGGCCACCGCGCCGGTCGCGATCAGCTGGGAGAAGGAAGATACCAGCTTGTCGACCAGGCTGTAGGTGCCGCTGATGACCGCGGGAATGTACTTGCCGCTGCGATCCAGCTCATAATCGATGATATCGGCCATAAATGCGGTACTGGCTGTTGTTCCTGCCATCATAAACCCGTTGCAGACCAATGTTAACAAGATGTACAGGATCATCGTCACCCCGAACTTGGCGATGGTGTGCGTACCGCCAACGAACCAGGCCGCGGTAAAGAAGCCGATCATGATGATGTTCGCGACGCTGCAATACTTGGCCCAGTTGACGATGGCTTCCTTGTTGCCATGCTTGCCGCAATACTTCGCGCCGATGATGGCGAAGATGATGGACGGGAACATGCCTCCGACCGAAAGGTAGGTCGCGATGGTCAGGTTGCCGATCAGGATACCGTTGAGCATGGTGGCCACGATGGTGGCGCCGCCGGCCTGCTGGGCGATCTTGTCCGAGGCCGCCGCTACGATGTAGGACTGCAGCGGTTTATTGTTTTTCAGGACATTCAGCATGTCCTTCACCTTCAGGCGCTCATTCTTTTCATTCGTTCCGCGGAAGTTCTCCGGCTTGTCATAAGCGGAGATACCGATGCAAGTCAGTACCACGCCCACGAAGGAGGTCGCCACGGTCACGATCGCGGCCACCGTCAGATAGGTCTGATTGTAGTTGAAGTTCTCGCCGGCCGGCTCGCCAAAGCGGGGCAGCAGGACCGTGCTCAGAATAATGGTGAAGAACATCGGCACGATGTAGTTGAAGACCGTCTGCCACACGCCCACGGTCGGACGCTGCTTCGGGTCATTGGTCATCAAGGCCGGCAGCGTCTGCGCGGTCATGTTGACCATGGTGTAGCCGATGAGGTGGATCATGTAGCACAGCAGGAACATGCCCACGCCGAACCCCTTGCTGGAGGTCCAGGAGAACAGCATCATCAAGCCCAAAGACTGGATCAGCCAGCCTAAAAGCATCAAGGGACGCACTTTGCCCCATTTCGTGTTGAACCGGTCATACAAGAACGCCAGCATGGGATCCGTGATCGCGTCAAAGATGCGGGTGAATGTCAGCAGCCCGCCAATGATCAGCGTGGAAATGCCAAATCCGATACTGGCCGCGTAAGAAGCCTGCCCGATGAAGATATATATGGCCATGCCATTTAAAGCATTGCAGGCGACCAGAATGATCTGCCATAATTTCGCGCGCCGATACTGTACGCCATCGATCTCGCTCTGTGTCCGTTTTTCCTTAGCCATGTCAGTTCCATCTCCTTATCCGATTTTTTTACGTGTAAGGACCGTCCTTACCTGAATTCTTACACTAATTATAGAAATTCAAAACCCTCTCGTAAAGCCAGATTCGCTCGAGAAATTACAATTATTCGTGTTTTCTGTTGCCCATTTCCGACGAAAATGCTAAAATGGAGATAACTATTTCGGAACAGGAGGATCTTTTGCTCATGCCACAGCTTCTGACCCCTGAAATGACCGTCGGCGAGCGCAACCGCATGCAGGTGTACGCGGCGGAGCAAGCCATGCTGCGCATGGTGCGCGAGGGCAATATCAACTATCAGGATGCTCTCCAGACCAGCATGTCTTTAAGCCCCGGCGTGCCCGTGCATGGCCGCGACCCCTTGCGCCAGATGAAGACCAGTGTCATCGTTTTCACTACCCTCGTCTGCCGCGCCGCCATGGAAGGCGGCCTCTCCCCGGAGATCGCCTACCCTTTGGGTGACTCCTATATCCAGACCGCCGAGGACAGCCACGATCTGGGCGAACTGACCGCCCTGGCCCCCGCCATGTATCACGATTTCATTTACCGGGTGCACTACCTGCACGCGAATCCCAATTATTCGCACTCCATCCAGAAGTGCTGTGATTACATTGAACTATCCCTGGACCGCCGCGTCCGGGCCTCTGATCTGGCCCGTCTGGTCGGCTACACCGAGTACTACCTCACCCTGAAATTCAAAAAGGAGACCGGTAAGTCGGTCTCCCAGTATATCCGCGACGCCAAGATCGAACGCGCCAAAATGTTTCTTGCTTCCACCAATGATTCCGTGGCGGAAATTGCTGAGCGTCTGGCTTTCAACACGCCCAACTACTTTATCCAGTGCTTCCGCGAGGTGACCGGCATGACGCCGGCCCAGTTCCGCAAAGCGCTGCTTCGATAACATTACAGTCTTCCGATGAACTTCTTTCCCTGGATCCTTTTCTGAAACTGGTCCACGACCGCCCGAATGTCCTTCGGGATCCGGGCCCGGCACTCCTGCACCAGCTCCTCCGGCACCCCGTAAAAGGCCTCCGCGATGGAACCGGCGATGCAGGTCAGCGTATCACAGTCTCCGCCCAGGGACACCGCCGTGCGGATCACATCTTCAAAGTCCTTTCCTTCCAGGAAGGCCGTGATCGCTTCCGGCACCGTCTGCTGACAGGACTCTACATGGTGGTAGGTCGGACGGATCTCGTCACAGGTGCGCGACAGGTCATAGCCGAATTCCCGCACGATGAAATCATAGATCTCGGCCTTATCGCTTCCGGTCCGGGCCAGGAAAATGGCCGCCGCCGTAGCCTGCGCTCCCTTGATCCCTTCCGGATGATCATGGGTCACTTCGGTCACCAGCTTCGCGAAGCGCAAGGTCTCTTCCATGGTATCAAACAGCCATCCTACGCTAGAGATCCGCATGGCGGAGCCATTGCCAAAACTCCCGTATGGCTTCGGGTCATCCTCATACAGCCAGTGGATGAAACGAGCTCCATATCCGGCTCCCGGGTACTCTGCGCCCCATTTGCGCATAGCCTGGACCGCGGCTTTGTGCACCTTCTGGTCGCTCGCATTCTTCTTCAGGCCCAGCACCGCCTCCGCGATGGCGATCGTCATTACAGTGTCATCCGTGAACATGGTCCCCTTTCCAAACAGGGGAAACTCTTTAGTCTTTCCGCCCTGGTCAAATTCAAACGGCGCTCCGATCATATCTCCTAAAATCGCTCCGTACATCTCTCATCCTTCTTTCTGTTTGTTTGACCCTATTATACTGCCTTTTTCCCTCTTATAGGTCGCCCGCGAGGCGACTTTTTTTATGGTTGCCCCTTGGGGTATATGTCGCCCCCTGAAGGGGTTAGAGTAAATTCAAGAAAGGAGTTGCTGCTGATGGAAAACAACAATATGGAAACCGCCTGGGTCCAGGAGCCCGGCCGTATGCGCGAGGTGATGAAGGCTTATGAAGCCGCCCGCCGCCTGTTCGCCTCTGAAAACTTTGTGAAAGTCACTCTTCACACCGGGCAGCCCGAACCGGACATGTGCTACATCTCGATCGTCGGCAACCTGGTGTTCCTCTTGGGCGAGAACGACGACCTTCGCACCCTGGTCCTGCGTTCCGACAATGTGGGCTTCCACCCCCGCGCGGACCGCACGGTCGAGATGGACTTTCTCTTTTATGACACCGCAATCGAAATGGAGGACTGATGATGAAAAAAAGACCCCTTTATGAAATGGCACAGGAAATGGTCAACAAAGCCGTCGCTGACTCCCGCGGCCGCTGGTCTCCGGACCCGGACCGCCTGGACGACCTGAAAACCTTTTGCGAGATCCTGGAATCCGTGATCCTCGACAACGCCATCGACGTTCTGGACACTGAATTTGTGTCCCCAGCTCACGAATTCACCTTCACCTTCGAGATTCCGAGCTGCACTCCCTCGGATGATGATGACCTGCGCCTGAAGGCGCTTCTGCTTTTGGCTTCTCTTATCACTCTGCGGAGCCGTGGCGACAGGGTAAAGGTGAAGTTATCGATTAAAGTGTGAGGCGTGGGTCAAGGAGAATGGGTCGTTTTGACCTGTACCCTCAAAAGTGGAGTTTGCGTACATGTGATATAATGTAAACAACACAAGGAGGAACGGTCATGGGTGTCAATCATT
>ONBQ01000180.1 GCA_900316145.1 uncultured Eubacteriales bacterium | reverse complement strand
CTTAAGATAAGCACCGAAAGAATAGGCAGGGATAATTAACTGCGTGTGGCGCTGCTTGGTTCTTGACTTAACATATCTCTAAACCAAGCAGTGTCACGAGGTGCCTTTTTTCACAGTCTTTATTTGTTTTGCGATCATGCTGAAAGAAATTTACTGGAAATCAGCGGATATGTCACCCAGACCGGCGTATGTCACAGATGTGACTTTCAGGTCTTTGAGCAGTTCGTTATAGTCTTCGATGCTGGTATCGATCTCGCCCTCATAGCCGACTTCGTAGGTGAACATTTCATGATCCATGTACAGGATATGATCTTCCACGTTATAGCCGGAGCAGCTCCAGCCATCCGCAAGCAGGTCCGCGCCGGTCTTGCCGATGAGCTTGTCCAGCTCTTCCTGGGCGGGCACCATGGCGGTCAGGTCATCGATACGGGTGATCTCCAGCGGCGCGATGATGTCATTGAGCTTCTGATCATATTCCGGATCATCGAATTCCAGGCTCCAAAGGGCCTCGGATTCTTCTTTGGAAAGCTCGACTACCGCGCGGTAGCTGTTGCCGTTGAGTTCAAACGCATAGACATAATACTGTTCTGAGAAGAAGGAAGCTAAGGACGGTAACGGCAGAACGTCTGCCAGGGTCTTAGCTTCGCTTACATCGGAAACGGCTTCTCCCTCATAACCGCTGCCCATGCCGAAAGCGGCGATGTATTCAGCATCCTCATCCGCGGTGATCGTAATCGTTGCATCAGAAGATACGAACTCACCATTCTTGGTCCACTTGGAGAACGCCCAGCCCTCATCTGCCTTGCAGGTGAGCGTCAGCTTCGTGCCTTTTGCCACTGTGGTCGCGATAGACTGTACGGGATACTCTTCATCAAAAACCGGTTCCTCGCCATCCTCCGCATAGGCGACACAGCCCAGGCCTTCCGTATTGACGCGGATAAGGACGGCCTCTTCCTCACCGGCTTCCGATGCTTCCGCCTGAGACTCGGATCCCTGTTTGGGTTCCGCCTTCTTGCTGCAGCCGGTCACAAGGGCCAGGATCATCAAAGATGCCAGAAGCCATGCAATCGTTTTTTTCATATTTGGTATTCCTCCATTTTTTGTTTCGGTTTTGCCGATTTTCGTCATTATAATATAGTTTTTGTTCAATTTCAATCAGAGAAATGGAAGAATCTTTTTACCCGGCTATGATGAACTGCGCTTCCAGCGGATACTGCTTATAGCTTCCTATATGTCCATAGCTTACCGTCTTGCGCAGGCGGTAGGTGCCCGGAGGCAAAGCCCCGTAAAGCCACTCCCAGTTCGTTTCCATTTCCGCTTCACCCATTTCCGGGATCGGGTAAGCCTCTTCCGTAAAGCCGTAATCCTCTGTGATGACCGGCTCGACATCGACCCATTCTCCGCCTTCCTGACGCAGCAGCATAAAGGCCAGTCCATAATCCATCTCTTCTGTTTTTCCTTCGTCATACCGCATAAAACGCACGGTGGCTCCGGTCGAAGAGATCTGCTTAAGTTCCATGATGACCCCGATATCGGCATTTTCCGATTCCGGAACGTACTGGCAGGCGCCGCCTTTAGCGATGTCCGGATCAAAGGTCAGAGTATCCAGGATCCGCAGGCACGCATCCATGTCATCCTGGCTCCAGTTCTCACACTGTTTAGACTGTGCAACTATGCCTTCCAGGTCCCCGTTGAAAATGATGAAGTCCCAGTCAAGATGCTCTTCATAAGTCCCTATCCAGGCCTGGACACCGGCGATGGTCCTCTCCTCTTGTTTGAGGCCGGTACCGCAGACACCAAAGCTGTCAGAATAGAACACTTCGATCTGCCCCTTAGCACGCTGCTCCGGTTTCAAAATGATACCGTACAGCCCATAGAGCAGTTTGTCCTCGTCCGTCTCGCAGATCTCAGCTGACCAGCCTTCCTCGAGCGCCAGGCTGATCGTTCCGTAAGGACCCGTCACACTTGTCAGATCCTGCTGGTCTTTAGTCTCTTGCGGTTCTTCTTGTGACGATTCTTGCGGTTCTTCCTGTGGCTCCTCGCTCTCAGGTTCTGCGACCGAGACTTGAGAGTCCGCGCTCTCTTGTTTCGGCTTTTTACTGCAGGATATGGTCAGACTCATGAGCAAGGTCAGGATCAGGATCCCTCCTAAAACTCTCTTCATGGCAGCAAAGCCCTCCCTTCCTATGACTTATACCAATAAAGACGCAAAAAAACCGGAAACGTCGCGCCGGTCATAAACAAAAAGAGCCGCCAATAAGACGACCCTTTTACCCTCTGTTACAGCAGCGCTTTGACGCACTCTTCGACCTTGGCCATGTCCGCCGTCGGTTCGAAGCGGGCTACGACGTTGCCTTCACGGTCCACCACGAACTTGGTGAAGTTCCACTTGATGTCCGGCTTCTGATCCCACTCCGGATCTGCCTCCGCGAACATCTTCTCCAGCAGAGCTTTATACTGGTGGTCATCAAACCCGGCAAAGCCCTTTTCGGCCTTCAGATAGGTATAGAGCGGCAGTTCATTCTCACCATTGACATCCGCCTTTTTCATCTGCGGAAAGGTGGTGTTGAAATGAATGGTGCAGAATTCATGGATCTCCTCATCAGTTTGTAATCATATACCATCTTGTCCCTTCCTGTTTCTTAACGGTCTCAACAAAACTTATGTCTTCATTATACCTGCGAAAAAGGACCTTTGCAACTGGTTTTCTTATGATTTCTTCTTGTGAAACAGGACAAAATCCTCTACAATAGAGGCATCACAAAGAAAGAGGAAACTTCTCATGCCCATCGGTGTTCTCACGAATGTTGCCTCGGTTGTCATTGGCGGTTTGCTTGGCAGCCTGTTGAGCAATAAGATCTCAGATACATTTAAAAATACCATGACGATGGTGTTTGGATTCTGCTCTCTGGCTATGGGCATCAGTTCTGTCATTTTGATGCGAAACATGCCCGCCGTCATTTTTTCCGTGATCCTTGGAACAATGATCGGTCTGCTGCTGGATCTGCAGGGGCGGATCCTCCGCGGGGCCGGTAAGATCCTGTCCCGTCTGAACCTGGGTGACGATCTGGATGAAGGGCTTTTGCTGACGGCTCTGGTGCTGTTCTGTGCCAGCGGCACCGGCATCTTCGGATCGCTGACAGCCGGTATGACGGGTGATCACAGCATCCTGCTGGCCAAGTCCATCCTGGATCTGTTCACCGCGTTGATCTTCGCCTGTAATCTGAAAAAGGCGACCTGTCTGATAGGGATCCCACAACTGATCATTCTTGGCGCGTTGTTCTTCTCAGCCCGCCTCATCTATCCCTTGACGAGCGATGTCATGATCGATGATTTTAAGGCGGTCGGCGGCGTCGTTCTGCTTGCCACCGGTTTCAATATACTGAAAGTAAAAGAAGTTCCACTGGCGGATATGATCCCGGCCATGGTTCTGGCCATGCCGCTCAGCTCTCTATGGACAAAGGTGATCCTGCCGCTCTTCTAATAAACCACATCTTCATGTGAAAGGAGTATGGAAGCCGATCGGAACGCTGTCGAACCTTCTGCTGACCACAAAGGATCTGGCCAAAAATATGGACGCTTCTTTCAAAAGATCCTTTGCCCCCTACTCCTACCAGTCTGGAGGTCTCTTGGAAGCCTCCATCGGAGGCCTTCCCGCAAAGGGCGTCCGCTATCAGTATACGGCCAAAGAAGGCGTCGCAATGACCGGCCTCTCCTATGTGCTGAAGCGCAAGAAGGTGATCTATTACCTTCACTACTACACCCGGACGGCTTTGGAACAAAAAAATCAGGCCATCCTGCAGGAGATCCTGAAGACGGCCCGATGGGCTTAAACTTATCGCAAAGCATCCAATAATTCTTTATACGGCTTTCCCTTGCCAAACAGGGCGCTGGTTCCCAACACGAAGCCATCCGCCCCGATGGAGTACAGATCCCGGATCACTTCCGGTGAGCAAGCTCCGTCGATCATAAGGCGGAAGCCGTATTTTTCTTTTAAGGCCGCCAGTCTGGCCACCTTATCCCGCACGGACGGAATGAACTTCTGGCCGGCGAAACCGGGGTTGACGGTCATGGCCATGACATAGTCACAGAAGGGCAGCATCTCTTCCACGGTGGGAATGGAGGTGTCCGGATTGATGGCAAGGCCTGCTGCAGCTCCACGCTCCCGGATATGGGCCAGGGTCTTGGCCACATACCGCTCGCTTTCCGGGTGGATGTAGACGATATCCGCGCCGGCATCGATGAACCAATCCACCTTGCCGGCCGGGTTCTCGATCATGAGATGGCAGTCGATGGGTTTGGATGTGGCCTTGCGGATCGCTTTGACATCCATGATGCCCATCGTCACGTTCGGAACAAAGGTCCCGTCCATGATATCACAATGGAAAATGTCCGTACCGGCCTCATCCAGCGCCTTGACCTCTTCTGCCAACCGGCCGAAATCCGCGCACATCAAGCTGGGGCATAACAGTTTATCTCTCACTGCTCGGCCTCCTGCAAGTGCTGCGTCTGCTCGATCTCCATGATCATATCGACGCGCGTCTGATGACGGCCGCCTTCAAACTCGGCGTCCACCCAGGCATCCACGATCATCTTTGCCAGCTCCGCTCCGACTACGCGGGCGCCAAAGGCAATGATATTGGAATTGTTGTGCATCTTGCTGAGCTTAGCGGTATATGGCTCGGAGCAAACGCAGGCCCGGATGCCCTGCACCTTGTTCGCTGCCAGGGAGATCCCCACGCCCGTGCCGCAGATCAGCACGCCGCCATCCACCTCGCCGGCGGCGACCAGTTTGGCCACTTTGTAGCCGGCTACCGGATAATGAAATCTTTCCGGAGTATCCGTTCCAACATTGACGACTTCGATCCCGCGGTCTTCCAGATGCTTAAGGATCTCATTTTTCAATTCGATCGCGGTGTGATCATTTCCAATTGCCAGTTTCATTATTCTTTTCCCCTTTTTTATATTTCAAGCTTTATAAGATCTCGCCATTCGACTGGCAGACCTTTTGATACCAATAGAAGGAATCCTTCCGATACCGGTCATAGGTACCGTTGCCCTTATCATCCGCGTCGACATAGATCATGCCGTAGCGCTTGGAGATCTCGCCGGTGGAAGCCGCGACCAGATCGATGCCGCCCCATGTGGTGTAGCCGAAGATATTGACACCTTCCTCGACCGCTTCCTTCATGGCCGCGATATGGTCTCTTAAGTACTCGATGCGGTACGGATCATGGATGCTGCCATCCTCTTCGAGCTTATCTTCCGCTCCCAGTCCGTTCTCGACATCAAACAACGGAACGCGGTACCGGTCATTGAGCAGATGCAGGAAATACTTGAAGCCGATCGGATCCTTGGCCCATCCCCAGTCGGAATACTCCAGATACGGATTGATCTTGCCGCCGAAGACATTGCCCTTGCCTTCCTCGCCCTCATCCTCATGAGTGGTAAAGGTGCTGGACATGTAGTAAGAGAATGCCAGGAAATCCGCCGCGCCTTCTCTCAGGTCCTTTTTATCTTCCTCGGAGATGACCAGATCGACGCCATCCTCTTTACGGAAGTATTCCGCAAAAGAAGGATACTCGCCAAAGATCATGGTATCGGCCGCGTAGCCAAAGTTCTTCTGGAACTGACGGTAGTTGCCCAGGACGTCCTTCGGATCCGGCGTAAACGGATAGGAGCAAAGCCCGCAGATCATGGCTCCCACCTGAAGACCCGCATTCATGTCATGCGCGATCTTGGTAGACCGGGCCGCGGCGATCATCTGATTGTGCAGCATCAGATAATACTTTTTCTTGGTCTCCGGCGAAGCCATAGACGCCATGACCATCAGCACGTTGATCTCGTTGAAAGTAAGCCATTTATTGACCAGGTCCTTATACTCCGTAAAGCAGGCCCGTGCAAACTCGACGAACTCATCGATCATGGCCCGGTTGGTCCATCCGCCATAGGTCTCTTCAAACCAGATCGGCTCATCATATTTATAAAGAGTGATGACAGGATCGATGCCATGCTTGCGGCATTCGGTGAAGACATCGCGGTAGAACTCCACGCCTTCCTGGTTCACGCCGCCCTGCACGCCATATGGGAAGATGCGGGACCAGGCAATGGAAGTGTTGAACGTAGTATGGCCCATCTCCGCCAAAAGCGCGATATCTTCTTTATAGTGATGATAGAAATCCGTGGCCTTATGATTGGTATAATGAAGATCATCAAACAGCTGATATCTGGCTCCTTCCGGCAGCGTATCGATAATGATCGGAACGGTGAAGTTGGATTCTCTCTCTCCGTCCTTGTTTATATAATAGATTCGGCGCATGTCCTTATGCGTAGGCGCCGCCACCGCGAAATCCAGCATAACAGGACTTTTCCCACCTTCGTCCCAGCCGCCTTCAGCCTGCTCCGCGCTGATCGATGTACCCCATAAAAAACCTTTCGGAAACCCCATGTCCGTGACCTCTTTCTTTTGTTTTTCTTTAGGATATCACAGGATTTCGTTCTCCGTCAACGCATCCTCCCATATTTTGAATTTCTTTAGCGCAACATGTTGCATTCTTTTGCGCCACGCTATACAATAAGATCAGTTTTCAGGAAAGGAGTCCGTCATGCCCGCCAAAAAGAAATCCTATCGTCAGATCGCCCGGGAGCTGGATCTGTCACCCTCCACCATATCCCGCATCGCCAGCGGGACCGGCCGCTATTCCGATGACACAAAAGACGCCGTCACGCGCGCGCTTCTCCAGGAAGGCTACGTGATAGACGCCCCTTCTGTGCCCGTGATCTGCGCCGTTGTGGCCGATCTGAACAACGAGATCTACAACAATGTCCTGTCCGCTTTGAGCCGTTATCTCTCCAGAAAAGGCTATGTCCTGCAGATCTACGTCGAAAACAAAGACCAGACGGAACTGATCCACCGGCTCAGCCAGTCAAACGCGGAAGGACTGTTCCTGGTCGGAACGCCTCTTTCACAGATCGCTCTGGAAGCTTCCTTCCCTGCCGTCCAGATCCTCAGTCACAGCCAGGTCTCCTGGAAAAACCAGATCTATTCGGTCCTCTCCGATGAATTTGTCGGAGGCCGCCTGGCCGCCCGCGCGCTTCTGGAAAAAGGTTGCCGGCATCCGGTCATCCTAAACAACCGTCACACCTCGAGCCAGGCCTCTCCGCGCATCATCGGATTCAAAGAAGAGTGGAGCAAGGCCGGGGGGGATCTTTCTTCCATCTACATTCACGATGGCGAGCCCTACAAATCCGCCTTCCACTCCGCCCATGACATCATCTCCTACCTGACGGCTCGCGGGTCGGAATTTGACTGTATTTTTGCCTGCAGTGACTGGCGCGCTTACGGCGCCTTAGTCGCCCTGCAAGCCATGAAGGTCTCCATACCTGATACCGTGCGCCTCATTGGCTTTGATGGAGAGAGGGTATCGCGCTACTGCGCCCTTCCCTTTACCACGATCCTGCAGGATACCCAGATGCTCGCCTCCTCCGCCACAGAACTGCTGCTTAGCCTGGTCGATGGAAAGACACCTGCCGAGCCTTCCATTGTGGTGCCGGTCCAGATCCAGAGAGGGATGACGGTCTAGAAAAGGGACCCTTTCAGGTCCCTTCTTTTTCGATCATTGGCCGCAGCCACTCTTCAAGCACTCCGTCATCCAGCACAT
>ONBQ01000179.1 GCA_900316145.1 uncultured Eubacteriales bacterium | reverse complement strand
AGCCGGATGTCATCATGAAGAAGTTTAAGCGGGCCGTTACGGATTCTGACCGTGAGCACTGTGTATACTATGATCGGGAGAACAAGCCCGGCGTTGCCAACCTGATGAACATCTACGCCACCGTCACGGGCAAGAGCTTTGAAGAGATCGAGCAGGAGTTCGATGGCAAGGGCTATGGAGTCTTCAAGCCGGCAGTCGGAGAAGCAGTCGTAGAGACGCTGCGGCCCATCCGCGAAGAAGCGAAGCGCCTGATCGCGGACAAGGCTTACCTTGACAATGTCTACAAGGAAGGCGCTGAAAAAGCCTCCTATATCGCGAATAAGACCTTGCGTAAGGTTTACAAGAAGATCGGTTTCTATCAGATCGGAAAATAAGAAGGAGAACCATCATGGACCACAGACCGTCTGGCACCCGTTCACCCGAGCCGCGTCCTTATGAAGCAGCCCATCGGGAGATCGCCAGAAAAGCCGCCACCCAGGGATTTGTTCTGTTAAGAAACGAAAATGCGGTACTTCCGCTCGATAAGGATCAGCCTGTCGCCGTCTATGGCGTCGGCGCGATTTCTACGATCAAAGGAGGTACCGGCTCCGGTGACGTTAACGTTCGGGAAGTCGTAAACATCGCGGATGGTATCCGCAACGCGGGTGTCACGATCGCCAATGATCAGTGGCTCAAAGACCTGGCGCAGGACTATCAGCAGGCCCGTCTGGCCTGGCGTGACGAGATCTGGCGCAAGGCAGATGAGGCCGGCGGCCGTATGTTCATGGCCATGGCCCAGACCCCGTTCATCGCGCCGGCAGGAGCAGAACCCGTCAAAGAAGACGCTGAGGTTGCGCTCTATGTCATTGCCCGCAACGCGGGGGAAGGCGCGGACCGACATAACGTGCCGGGAGATTATCAGCTTACGCAAGAGGAGCGGACCGTTCTGAAAAAGATCTGCGAACTATACCCGCAGGTCGTCGTGATCATCAATTCCGGCAGCTTGATCGACCTTTCCTTCGTGGCGGAAGAGGACAACATCGACGGCGTCCTGTATATCGGCCAGCCCGGCATGGAAGCCGGAAACAGCGTAGCGGATGTCTTGTTCGGAGATGTAGATCCGTCCGGCAAGCTGACCGATACCTGGACCTGGAAATACGAAGATTATCCCAATGCGAAGACTTTCTCCTACCTGTCCGGCCTGGAAAAAGAGATCTATCATGAAGGGATCTTCGTGGGTTACCGCTATTTCGACACCTTTGATGTGCCCGTGATGTATTCCTTCGGCTACGGACTGTCTTATACCGATTTCTTCGTCAAAGAGACCGGTGTCAGCTTGGATAAGACCGGCAAGATGCCGCTGATGCGCGTCACCGCCGAAGTTACCAATACCGGAGAGGCAGCCGGCAAGGAAGTGGTGCAGGTCTATGCCTCTGTTCCGGGCACCCGCCTGGAAAAAGAGTACCGCAGACTGGTCGGTTTCCGCAAGACCGGCCTCCTTCAGCCGAACCAGACCGAAGAGGTCGAGATCATTTTCTCCTTGTATGACCTGGCATCCTTCGATGAGGCGCAGGCTGCCTGGATCCTGGAAGCGGGCGAGATCATCCTTTATGTCGGCACCAGCCTGGCAGAGGCGGTCCCGGTCCGTGCTATCAAAGTGGAAGATGAGATCACATTCGCGAAGGTAGACCATATCTGCCCGGTGCAGGAAACCTTTGAAGAACTGCATTCCGATGTGGACAAGACCCAGGCCAAGCGCGCCAGAGATCTGGAAGCGATCGATGAAAGCACGTTAAGCGTGTGCGCTGCGGATGTAGAGACGGAAATCATCACATATGATCCCGGCTATGAAGATACCGATCCTGAGATCCGCGCTTTCGTGGATACCTTGAGTGTAGACCAGCTTATCGAACTGATGACGGGCGACATTTCCAAAGGACAGGGCAGCATCATCGGCAATGCCGGAAGCCGAGTGCCCGGTTCCGCTGCCCAGACCAGTGCGTGCGCCGAAGACCTTGGTCTGAAAGACCTGGTTCTGGCCGACGGCCCGGCAGGCTTGCGCTTGAATGCTTCTTATCAGATGGTAAATGGAGAGCCAAAGAAACAGAGCTTTGCCAAATCCATCGAAGGCGGCTTTTTCTATCGCAGCGAAGAGGACGATGAGGAAGGAGAGACCTGGTATCAGTACGCTACGGCCATTCCGGTCGGCACGGTCCTGGCCATGAGCTGGGATCCGGAGGTCGTCAAGGCCTGCGGGCAGGTGGCCGGCGAAGAGATGCAGGAGTTCGGCATCGAGCTGTGGCTGGCGCCGGGCATGAACATCCATCGCAATCCACTGTGCGGACGCAACTTTGAATATTATGCGGAGGATCCGCTTCTGGCCGGCATCATGGCAAGTGCCATGACAGAGGGCGTGGAAGCTTATGACGGCTGCGGCGTGACCATCAAGCATTTTGCCTGCAACTCACAGGAGGATAACCGGAAGCACAGTGATTCGATCCTGAGCGAGCGGGCTCTTCGCGAGATCTACTTGAAAGGCTTTGAGATCGCGGTCAAGGAAGCGCAGCCCAAAGCCATCATGACCAGCTACAATCTGATCAATGGCGTGCATGCGGCCAACAGCTATGATCTTTGCACCAAGGCGGCCCGCAATGAATGGGGCTTCCAGGGCGTCATCATGACGGACTGGCACACGACGCAGAACGATCCGCTTTGCAGCTGCTCGGGATGCGTCCGGGCAGGCAATGACCTGACTATGCCGGGAGAGCCGACAGATCATGAAAATCTGAGAGAAGAACTGGCTGCCGGTACACTGGACATCCGCGACTTAAAACGCTGCGCCGCCCACATCGTACGGGCTGTATGGCAGCTGGCAGGAAAATAAAAAAAGGGAACTGTGAATCTTCACAGTTCCTTATTTTTTTACAGATCATAGACGCCGGAGCCTGTTTCTGCAGGCGCTTTTCCGGGCAGCCGGATCGTGGCCTGGCAACCCGCCGGGATCACGATATGATAGTGCAAGCCTTTCTCATCCTTGGACCAGCCGCTTTCCACCTCGCCGTATACACTGCGGTATTTCGCTTTCGCGAAGGTGAAATGCCCGCCAGGCACAGGCGAGATCGTAAAATGATTCTCCCCGTCGATGCGGATGCCGGCCATCGTGGTGAAGAGCCATTCACACACGGCGCCTTTGGAATAGTGGTTCAAAGAGGCAACGCCGGCTTTCGCTTCGGTCCCTTCCCAGTTCTCCCAGATGGTCGTGGCGCCGTTTTTCGGCATGAACAGCCAACCGGGCATTTCTTCATTTTCCAACAGCCGGTAGGCGGCCTCCGGGTCGATCCCGGTCAGCACATCCAGGATCAGAGGAGTAGACAGGAAGCCGGTGCCAAGGCGCCAGCCATAATGCTCCAGGGCCTCGATCAACCGCTCTTTGGCAAACGCGGTCTGCTCTTCATTCAGCAGGTTCATATACAGCGGACGGACCAGCTGGGCCTGGCGGTCGGTATCCAGGCCATCCTTGACCAACGCCTGATAGGCCTTCCGGCAGCCTTCCGCGTATTCACGAAAACGGCAGGCATCCTCCGGGTGATCGAGTTCCTCGCTGATCTCAGCCATAAGGCCCAGTACGTAGGACGTGTAGGCCGTCGAGACTTCCGGATGCGGCGCGGCCATATCCTTCCAGTCCATGGGGTGCACATCAGCAGGTTCCGCCCATTCTCCATAGCTTTGTCCGCGATTGACGACATATTTCTTTACATCAGCGGGAATACCGGTCAGATGCTCGGCCATCGGACCTCCCCAGGAGCCGCAGCGGCGGATCATGAAGTTGGCATAGCGGACCATGCGATCATAGTATTGGGTCAGCAGAGCGGTGTCGCCGAAGATCTTCCAGAACCGGTAGGGGAGAAGGATCCCGATATCGGACCAGCCTACGCTCCCGTTCATGGGGAACATGTAGAAATCCACGCCTCCGTAAGGGGCGATCTGCGGCAGGACGCCGCTTTTTTTCTGCCAGTCATACACATCCTTCAGGTACTTGCGGGAAAATGCCGCGTAGTCGAACAGAAAGGAGGCAGTGTTGAAGAAGATCTGCGCGTCGCCGGTCCAGCCGTGACGCTCGCGGGTCGGGCAATCGGTCGGGATGTCCAGATGATTGCCCTTGGCGGACCAGACGGTAGATTCGACAAAGCGGTTGAGCAGGTCGTTGGAGGTTTCCAGGAAGCCGGTCTGCTCTATATCGGAATATACGGCGATGGCGGTGAAACAGTCCGGATCCCAGTCAGCGTCACCTTCGATCAGGACATAGCGGAATCCGAAAACGGCAAAAGTCGTTTTATAGGTGTTAAGGCCTTCCCGGCAGGTATATTCCACCTGCTGAAGAGGAGAGATCTTCTCCCCGCGCACACACTGAATGTTTTTCTGCGTGAACTCTCCATCCTTGTCCAGCATCTCGCCAAAACGGAGGAGAAGCGTTTGCCCGTCGCGAGCCTGGATGGAAAAAGCGAGATATCCGGCGATATTCTGGCCGAAGTCCAGTACCTTGGCGCCGGACGGCGTGGTGATCAGATGGGCCGAGAAGCGCTCGTGTTCGGTGACCGGAACATTGTCGGAGGCGGTGGGCACGGCAGAGTGTTTCGTTACTCTGGCGTGGCCGCTGTAGGAAGGAGTCTTCCTGGCGTCCACCGTTTCGCCGTCTTTATTGTCGGCAAAAAGGATCGGGCCATCGTTGGACCAGCTCCAGGAGGGGCCGGAGACGAGGCGGGATCTGCGGCCGTTTTGATCGGTCATTTCCAGCTGAAGCAGGAGCTTGGTCTGGGTCCCGTACTGGTTGCGAAGGCCCCAGGCGCCGCAGCTGCCCCGGTACCAGCCATCTGCCAACTGTACGGTCAGTTCATTTTCCCCTTCTTGCAGCAGGTCTGTCACATCATAGGTCTGATACTGCACGCGCTTGCGGTAGTCGGTATGACCCGGCGCCAGGACGAAATCTCCGACGCGCTGCCCGTTGATCCGCGCTTCATAGAGTCCGCAGGCCGTGACATAAAGTCGGGCCTCTTTGATGGCGGAAATAGTGAAAGTACGGCGGAAGCAGTCTATCGGATAGCGCTGCTTCTGATCGGGATGGTAATCTCCGGTGATCCACTTGGCTTTCCAGTCTGCCGGATCCAGCAGACCCATTTCAAACGAAGCGGGCTCTGACCAGGGGCCTGGCGTATCATTTTCATCATAGAGGCGTATGCGCCAGGTCACCTTCTCTCGGCTGTGGAGCGGCAGGGGATAGACGGCCCGCATGGACGGGCTTATGACCTTCCCGCTGTGCCAGGGGCCGGCTTCGATCTCATAGGCGGTCTGCAGCAGGCCATCCTCGCAGTTCCACAGAAGGCAGGGGCTTTGGGTATCGATGCCGATGGAATCATATAAGTATTCGGTACGAAGACGGATCGCTTTCATTGGAGACCTCGCTTTGTGATGATCAGGTGCTGCTTTCCGTTCGCGGAGGGAAGAGTGCAAACACACCGGTCTCCCAGCTTTTTACACGGAAGCCCTTCCGGAATAAACGGCAGGAAGACTTTGCTCTCTCCAGGCACCGCATCATAGTCCAGAGTCAGAGATTCGCCATCATAATGATAGGCTTGCAACTGTCCGCTGATCTCCATGGGATAGGCGCGGCAAAGCGCCGTAAAGTGCGGATCGGCGTCCATTCCGGGATGGTATTCGCAATAGGTGTCGCCCCAGAGGTTCTGCTCCAGAATGCCATTCATGTGGCGGATTAGGTCGTTGGTGAAATCCCGGGAGGGGAAGGCGCCCCATTCTCCCACGATGACGGGCAGACCCAGACGGTCCTGGGCTTCCCGCTTATGCTGGAACAGCCGCTCCACATTTTCCATGCTGAAGGCCTCATAACGGTCGGAATCCACAACAGAATCATAGCCGTGCGGTGCATAGATCTGCAGGCCGTCGGAGAGCCGTTCCAGGCCGGTGGGCATGTCGGTGCTGCAGTAGATGTTACCGCCGGTGATGACCGGCTTGTCACTGACATGGCGGATCGCCTTCTGCATGCGGCGGTAGAAATCCATCAGGGTGGTGTGGTCGAATTCCACGAAACGGCGACCGACAAGTTCCAGAAACTCCGCCTGCACCTCCGGACGGATAGTCTCCGGGCGGGTCAGGTCAAAGGTCGGATCCTTCTTAAGGATCTCCATCGTAGCCAGCCCAAAGGACTCGCGGGCCAGGCTTCCCATAAAGGGCTCGTTCATCGGCTCCAGACCGATCACGTTGTCACAGTCGGCAAAGGTCTCCGCGATCTTCTCCCACATAGTTGTGTAGTGATCCAAAAGACCGATCCCATCAGAAGCCGGCTTGTTGGCCCAGAAATTGTCCGCGGCCTTGATCACGCCCTCGCTCTGCAGATAGGCTTCATACCAGAGGCTGCAGTTGTCCGGATGCGGCAGGCCTTCATCCAGGCAGGCCCAGTCCGGCGCTCCATCACCGAATTTCTGCGCGAACAGGTCCTGATGCATGTCCAGCATGATGTACAGGCCATATTCTTTCGCCTTGCGGACCAGTTCCTTTACCCGCGCCAGATAGGCGGTATCGATCACGCCGGGGTCCGGCTCCACCGCGTCCCAGAAGATGCCGTAGCGCAGCAGGTTGAAGCCCATCTGCTGAAAATAGGGGTAGTCTTTTTCCAGATCCGGATAGATATGCCCCGTCTCACGGCCGCGGCACAGGACATTGATGCCATGCAGGATCACCTGCTTGCCGGAAGCATTGACAAAACGGCTGCCGTCAATAATGATCTTTTCCATTACTGTTCCTTTCTGGCCTTGATCTCGGCCTGTTCTCGTTCGATATTCTTTTCCACATTCAGGTAGCGCAGCAGAAGGATCAGGATCAAAGCGGTCAGGACCTCAAATCCCACGAAGAAGAAAGTGAAGACATTCTGCGTTGCGGCATTCTGGACATAACCGACCGTTTCACCGGTCGCTTCGATCAATTCCGGCGCTTTATATCCGGCAAAGGACATGCAAAGATTCAACATACCATTCGCGACGCCCACCGCGACGGTCGTAATGACGGAGTTGATGGAAATGGCCAATCCATCGCAGCGGAAGCCGCACTTCCATTCTATATGATCCAATACATCTGCGAAGAGCGCGGCGCAGACATAGGCGCAGGGCAGCCCGCCGATGTTCTTGATAAACTGACCGATCAGAACGATGGTCATGTTTTTCGGCGCCAGGAAACAGATAACGCCGCCAATGGCATACAGGATGAACCCGGCCAGGGTCACGTTGCGTTTGCCAAAGCGTTTGGCCAGAGGCCAGACCGCGAAGATGCCGATGCCCATGGGGATGCCGCCGATGACAGAGACCATGGTTTGCGTCACTCCGTCATTGTAGGACCCCAGAACATAGTTGCAGTAATAAACGAGAGAAGAATTTTTCAGACTGGATCCCAGCGTATAGAACAGAAAATATAAAACGATGACCACCCAGTATTTTTCATGGAGGATCACATGAAGCTGCTCCTTGATCGGATGCGCTTCCTCAGAATCTCCGATCTCTTCTGTAACACGCTCCTTCGTGTAGAAATACTCGATCAAAGTCAGCGGAAAAGCAAGCACGGACAGAATACTCATGACAAACAGCCATTTTGTCTGATCCACGCCCAAAGCCGGCATCACGACCATCGGAAAGATAAGCGCCACGATGATGCCGGAGACCATGACCGCGGAGATATTGTTGAAGACCGACAGGCTGCCGCGCTCCTTTAAGCTTCGGGTGGAGAGCGGGACCATCAATGTGTGGCTCATATTGTAGATGGTAAACGCGATCGAATAGAACAAGTTATAAGACAAAAGCACCCAGATGACCTGCACGGTAACAGAAGCCCTGGGAACCGTAAACAGCAGGATCCCGGTCACCGGAAGCAGAATGGCAGAAAGCAAAAGCCATGGACGGGCCTTGCCTTCTTTTGTCCGGGTACGGTCGATGATCTGCCCCATGACGATGTTGGTCACCGCGTCGATGACCTTGGAGACGATAGGAAAGGCCATCAGAAACGCGCCGCCCCAGACCCCGGTCAGTTTCAAAACATCCGTGTAAAAAACGTTCAGATAGGTGGCCAGCACCGCATTCAGCAGCAGCGCGCCGATCGGCCCGACCAGATACCCCAGCCACTGTTCCTTCTTCCCAACATGCTCGCCGGTCGCTTTTCCAGCGGGTAATAAGATCATCTTCATACCTTTTCCTCCACAAATTGACATTTTCCGTAATACTTGATATGATTATATCGACATCGTGTTGATTTTACAATGAGCAGATGAGATTAAAACGTCGCGACATCGACATTTCAAGCAGGAATGTCGATGAAAAGGAGAAAAAATGCAAACAAAAGAAAACCGGCGCACCCAGATGACGAAGCTCTTGCTTAGAACAGCGCTCATAGAACTGATGCAGGAAAAAGCCATAGGCCAGATCACGATCCGGGAACTGTGTGAAAAAGCGGATCTGAACCGGACCACCTTCTACCTGCATTATACCGACCAGCAGGCGCTGCTCAAGGACATTGAACGGGATGTGCTGGAGAAAACAGCGGAATATATGAAGAATATCCATACGGACAGGCGCACTGTGCGGCTGGTCACCTCTTTTCTCGAATATGTTCGAAAAAACGACCTCACATTTCGCACCCTGCTGTGCCGGGATGACAGCGAACATTTTCGCCTGGCCTTTGTAAAAGAACTGCGCGGCATCATGGGCGGAGACCTTCCCGAATACGGGGATGAACAAAAAACCCGCTATGTGCTATCTTTTCTGATGTTCGGCAGTCTGTATGTAGTCATAGAATGGATGCAGAACGGCTATCCGGAAACACCGCAGCAGATTGCCGAGATGCTCTTCTATCTGACAGATAGTGTGGATCCGGTACATTTGGCTTGATATATCGCATGGAAGTGGTCAAAGAGCCCTTATAATGGCTCCGGCTGTCCCTTTTCGTCCTGACTAGGAAAAAAACAGGCCTGAATATAGCGGTATACCACTTTTTTTGTTATAATCAGATCAGAAAAATAGAAACACCGCAAAATAAAACGGGAGGAGATGCCGCTATGATCATCAATACCGGTCAACGGACCGACATCCCGGCCTTCTATGCCAAATGGTTCGCCAATCGGATCAAGGCAGGGTTCGTTCTGGTACGCAATCCTTACAACCCGCAGATGGTAACCAGATATCAGCTGGACCCTGAGGTCGTAGATGCCATCTGTTTCTGTACGAAAAACCCAGAGCCTATGCTCCCCTATATGCAGCTGCTCAGACCATACGGCCAGTTCTGGTATGTAACGATAACTCCCTATGGGAAAGAGATCGAACCCCACGTGCCGGAAAAGAAAAAGGTGCTTGAGACCTTTAAGCGGATCTCTGACATCGTGGGACCAGATGCCATGGGCTGGCGCTATGACCCCATCTTCCTGAGCGAAAAGTATCCGGCCGAAAAGCATCTGGAAGCGTTCGAAGCCATGGCCGTCAAACTGAAAGGCTATACCCACACAGCAGTCATCAGCTTTATCGACCTCTATCAGAAAACAAAGAAAAACTTTCCTGAAGCAAAAGAAGTGCGCAAGGAAGAGCGGCTTGCCTTGGGAAAAGCCATGATCGAGATCGCGCGCGAAAACGATATGACCCTTCGTCCCTGCATGGAGGGAGATGAACTGAAGCCATATGGCGCGGATTGTTCCGGATGCATGACCATTCCCATGTATGAAAAAGCCTTGGGTACAAAGTTAAAGGTACCGGCTTTTAAACCGGCAAGAGAAGGCTGTGCCTGCTATCTGGGAGCGGATATCGGCGCCTATAATTCCTGCGGGCACATGTGCCGCTATTGCTATGCCAATTATGATGCGGAAAGCGTAAGATTGAACCGGCTTTTGCATGATCCGGACTCGCCGCTTATGATCGGACACCTGGAGCCAGAGGACAAAGTCCATGACGCCCTGCAAAAGAGCTGGAGAGACGATCAATTGCGGCTGGAATTATGACCGTACCCCACTGCTTTTTTGATTTTATCTGTTTCAGTGGGGTAAATCGTGGTTTATGCAAGGCTATTCATGCCCCAAAATGCGAAATCGAGGAATCTTGGAGGATATAAAGATGGTTTCTGACAGGAAACGATCCTCCTAAACGAAAGGATCTCCATGAAATACCCCACTTATTTCAAGATTATGTAAAGTTGCGTGGGGTATGGACAGGATCGGATTAGCACCAATATGCATTTTCTTATGTTATATTCACGAAAACCTAATAAAGATACAAAAGGAGACATATTATGGAGAAAAATGTGTTGTCAGGCGTGCCGGCAGGCTTTCTGATGCAGTTGGATCTCTTTGCCAAAGCGGTTTATGCGTTCGTTCCGGAACCGAAGATCACAGGGAAGACCACTATTGGGGACCTGGTAGAGCAGGCAACGGACCGGGAAGGACTTTTGAAAGCCCTTTCAGAGGCAGACCAAGCCTTCCGCGAAGCGATGCGGAAAGAAGTGTTAGAATTCGGTGTCGACCTCGACCCGCAAGGCCTTCGTTATCAGTGGGGCGATCCTGAGACCAATGAAAAGGTCGTGAGTCTGATCGAGGCAGAAGAAAGCCCTATCGAGGAAGGATGTATCGTTTTCTATGGTCCGTCCAATATTTGTTTCTGGTATTCCCTGGAACAGGACATGCTGCCCTATAAAGCCTATAATCATGGCATCGGAGGCTGCATCGATGAAGATATGATGTTTTATGCACCAAGGCTTTTATATCCTTATAAGCCCAAGGTCGTGTTCTTCCAGACCGGCTCCAACGATATCGCTTCCGGTATTCCATTAGAGACGATCCTGGCCAACAAGAAGAAGATGTACGACATGTTCCTGGAGAATATGCCGGAGGCGAAGCTGGTCGTCTGCTCCGGCCTGCCGCTGCCCGGACGCACGCAGTTCTGGGACGCGACGGTGGAGACCAACCGTCTGCTCCAAAAGATGTGCGAGGAGACGGACCGCCTGTACTTCCTGGACGCGACGGATGCCATGCTGACGGACCAAGGTCCGGACAAGCTGAAGACCTCGGACGGACGCTATTTCAACCCGGCCTACTATCGCATGGACAAGATCCATCTGAATAAAGCCGGTCATGATGTATGGACCGGCCTGATGAAAGACATGCTGAAGAAGATTTTATAAGAAGGGTTTATCATGGATCAGAAAGAATTGGATTTTCTCAAAGAGATCACCGATCTGAAAGGGACCAGCGGCGGAGAAGCTGTGGTGCGCGACTTTCTGCGCGCGCGGTATGAAGGCCTGGCCGATACGATCGAAACCGATGGGCTGGGTTCCCTGATGGCTACGCTTGAGGGCGAAGGTCCTAGGATCCTGGCGGTCGGCCACATGGATGAAGTAGGCTTTATGGTGCGGGCCATCACCGGCGATGGGTTCGTCAAGTTCTCCCGGTGCGGATTTTTCTTCATCACCGGCGTGCTGTCGCAGCATTTCATCATTCAGACCGAGAAGGGCGATGTGCGCGCGGTCTGCGCGCTGAGCCAGGCCAGCACCCGGGACGGAAAGCTTCCGGATATAGAGGATCTGGTGCTGGACATCGGCTGCACATCGAAGGAAGAGGCTCAGGAACTGGGCGTCTGCGTGGGTGATTTTATCGTTCCGGAAGGGCATTTCACCCAGATGGGGCCGAAAGGCAACTACCTGGTCAACAAGGCTTGGGACAACCGGATCGGCTGCGCGGTGGCACTTCGGGTCATGGAGAATCTGAAACAGGAAGGCCACCCGAATACCTTTATCGGCGGGGGATCCGCTCAGGAAGAGGTCGGGACCCGCGGCGCGAAGACGCTTGGCTATCTGGCCAAAGCCGACATCGGCTTTTCCATCGACGTCGGGATCGCGGATGACATGCCAGGCGGGGCCAAGGAAGGCATTTCCCTGGGCAAGGGACCGGAGCTTTGCTTTATGGATTCCGGCACGATCTCGAACCGCAAGCTGCTGAGGCTCGCGGCCAAGGTGGCGGAGGAGTGCGGCATTCCGTATCAGACTTCGATCATGAAGCATGGAGGCACCGACGCGGAAGAATTCCAGCATATCCGCTCGGGCATGCCGGTGCTGCTCATCAACGTGCCTTCGCGCTATGCCCATACGCCCACCAGCATGATCTGCTATGAGGACTATGAAAATACCGTAAAACTGGTCACCGAGATGGTCAAACGCCTGGACCGGGGAACGGTCGATGCCATAAAAACATTTTAATGCGCTGATATGAAAAAGAGCTGTCACCAGCTCTTTTTTTATGTTATATCGTCCTTGTCAGATTCTTCAGCCACTTGTGCTTGGTATAGTGCCAGGCGACGAAAGGCATCTTCACGAATTCATCCAGATACAGCCAGATGTAGACGGCCATCGGAGACCATTTCCACACGAAAGCGGCTAAAAGACCGATCGGCACGATGATGCCCCACATGCAAAGCGTGTCGCAGATCAGCCCGAACTTCGTATCGCCGCCGGCGCAGAAGATGCCGGAGACCAGGGCGGAATTGAAGGAAGCGCCAATGCAGTAGACGGCGCCGACATACATCATCCGTACCAGATACGAAGCGCTTTCTTCGGACAGACTTGCGATCATCAGACTCGGCTTGATTAGAAGAAGCAGCAGCAGACCGGATACCGCCCCGAAAACGAGTGAGAAGATAAAGACCTCCCGGCCCATCCTGCGCGCCGTATCGAAATGATCCTGCCCCAGTTCCTTGCCGACCAGGATGGAACCGGCCACACCGAAACCGGAACAGCCGATGAAGACCAGAGACCGTACGGTGCCGGCGATGGAGTTGGCTGCGACGAGGGAGGAGCCCATGTGACCGATGATGGCGGCAATAGCAGCTGTCGCGCCGCCCCAGATCAGGTAGTTCGCCTGCGCGAAACCGGTGCAGGCCCAGAAATCCTTGACCAGCCAGTGCTCCGTCTTCCGGACAGCCGCCATGTTGGTGGCGATGCCCTTGCCTCGTTTTACGGCCACTAGCGACAGGATTAGCTCCTGGATCCGGGCAATGGAAGTGGCTGCTGCCACGCCGATGAGGGCTTTGCGCGGATCATCCGGAAACAGAACAAAGATGGAAACCGCGTTCAAAGCAACATTCGTCAGAATGCTGGAGACCGAGATGATGGCGGCGGTGCGGGTCTGCTCTATGCTCTTCATGGTACCCAGCAGGACCTGGGAAATGCTCATGGCCAGGTAGCCGAAGCTTACGGCCCGGAGATAATCACTGCCAAGAGAAATGACGGCGGCGTCCGAGCTGAAGATGCGCATCAGAAGCCCCGGGATCAGCTGGCAGGCCAGGAAGATGACGATGGACACCAGCGACAGATATCTAAGCGTCATGCCCTCGACCCTTGATATCGTGGTACGATCTTTGCGACCCCAATACTGGGCGGTCAAAACGGACAGACCGGTCAAAAGGCCAAAGTGGAACAACATTACGATGAAGGTGATCTGATTGGCCAGGGAAGAGGCGGAAAGAGGGGCCTCGCCCACACCAGCCAGCATGAAGGTATCCACCGTGTTTACGATAGCGTTGACCAGGTTTTGAAATACGATGGGAATGACCAGCACCAAGAGCTGCTTGAAAAAGGCCTTGCGGGACCAGACAGGTTCGGACATACTATAACTCCTTTATGATCTTGCTCTAAAAAGAGTACCATATCTGGCTTTACATGTCCAGCCGTTTCTGCTATCATGGTCTTCAGCGAAAAAATTACCAGTAAAGGGGAACTCATAGAATGAACAATCCGGAACGCAGAGACAAAGGTCTGGTCTATATCGCGGATGGGCAGGTGATGGAGGAGATGCTGCAATGCCGCAAGCTGCTGCACAAGCTCAACACCATCGACTGTTCCGATTTTGAAGGCATCGCGGCGATCGTCAAAGAGCTGTTCGGCAAATCCGACGGCGCTTTCATCAACCCGCCGTTCCACTGCGACTATGGCAGCCACATTGAGGTCGGTAAGAACTTTTTCGCCAACTACAACTGCACCATCCTGGATGTCGGCAAGGTGAAGATCGGGGACAACTGCCAGATGGCGCCGAACGTGCAGATCTACACGGCGGGCCATCCCATCCATCCGGCATCCCGCAATACGGCCTATGAATACGGCATCGATGTTACGATCGGCGACAATGTCTGGTTGGGCGGCGGCTGCATCATCAATCCCGGCGTGCACATCGGGGATAACGCCGTCATTGGCGCCGGCGCGGTCGTGACGAAGGATATCCCGGACTGGTCCATCGCCGTGGGCAGCCCGGCCAGGGTCATACGCACCATCACAGAAGAAGACCGTGACAAGTTCTTCGGCGGTCAGACGATCGATGAGGAAGCCTGGGCCCACATGCAGCAGATGTGGGCCGAGAGCGACGATCCGGTCAAATTCCCGACAAAAGAGTAACAGTATTATTCTCAATTGCGTTCCTCCCGTGAATGTGATACAATTTTCTTAATCACACGAACGGGAGGTTTTTCTTATGGCGATCTTACAGTGCAACTTTTTCTCGAAGGCTCTGATGCGGACCGTGCCGATCACGGTCGTTCTGCCTACAGACAAGATGGTCTTCCCCGGCATGCCGGTTCCGGAGGAGAAGCCCTTCAAGACTTTATATCTGTTACATGGTATTTTTGGAAATTATACGGACTGGACTTTGGGTACCCGCATCCAGTCCTGGGCTCAGGACCGCGACCTGTGCGTGGTCATGCCCTCCGGCGACAATGCGTTCTATGTGGATAACCCGAAGACCAGCTCCATGTACGGCTCCTTCATCAGCAAGGACCTGGTCGAATTCACGCGCAAAAGCTTCCCGCTGTCCACAAAGCGCGAGGATACCTTCATCGGCGGTCTGTCCATGGGCGGCTTCGGAAGCATCGTGAACGCCCTGCAGCATCCGGAGACCTTTGGCGCGGTATGCGCGCTGTCCTCCGCGCTGATCCTGGACAATGTCCCCAATTACAAAGAATATACGGACTTTCTCATGACCAATCGCGGCTATTACGAGAGCGTCTTCGGCGACCTGGACAAGGTCATCGGCGGCCCGAACGACTACAACGCCCTGGCGGAAAAGGTCGCGCCGCTTGAGGAAAAGCCACGCTTCTTCATGGCCTGCGGTACGGAGGACGGCCTGATCGCCCCGAACCACGCCCTGCGCGACAAGCTGATCGGCCTTGGCTTCGACGTGACCTGGATGGAAGGCCCCGGCGGACACGACTGGGTCTTCTGGGACAAGTACATTCTGGAAGCGCTGAAATGGCTGCCGCTGGGCGATACCGTCGCCGGCGTCAGCAGCGGTAATGTAGGAATTTGACCCATCACTCAATTGCGAAAAGATAACGATCGAGGGTCAAAGCGAATTCTGAAGACTATGAAAGGAATATAAAAGCAACATGAAAAACGTTAAATTCCCGGATTTTTTCACCCGGGCGGATATCAAGATCGACACGCCCGAGGTACGGGATCAGAAGATCAACGCGCTGATCGAGGCCATGACCATGGAGGAGAAGCTGTCCCTGCTGGGTGGTTCCAAGGAGCCGGCAGATAAGGGCAAGATCGGCAATGCCGGTTATCAGTGGGGCGTGCCGCGCCTGGGCATCCCGGAAGCGGTCATGTATGATGGCCCGGCCGGCATCACCGGCGTGGTCGAAACGACCGGTCTGCCGCAGCCATCCCTTTTGGGCTGCACCTGGGATGATGATATGGCCTATGCCTTTGGCGAAGTCGCGGCCAGCGAAACGGCTGCCTGCTCCGGCAACTATCTGCTGGCGCCTCAGGTCGATGTCATCCGCAGCCCGCATTTCGGCCGCAATAAGGACATGAAGGCGGAGGACAGCTATCTGGCGGGCCGTCTTGGCGTCGCGGAGACCAAGGGCTGCCAGGACCAGGGCGTCGTGGCCACCATCAAGCACTTCGCGGTGGCCAACACCTTCGGACGCAGCTTCTTCAGCTTCCCGAATGAGATGGTCGATGAGCAGACCCTGCATGAGCAGTATCTGCGCACCTTTGACATGGCCATTCACGAAGGCAATGCCGGCAGCGTTATGAACTCTTACAACGTGATCAACGGGAAATATGCCTCCGCGAATGAAGAACTTCTGAAGGGCGTCCTGCGTGACCAGTGGGGCTACAAGGGTTCCGTCATGAGTGACTGGGGCTCCGTGCATGAATTCACCACCAACAAGGGCATGGACATGGAAATGCCCTATCCGGCCTACACCAATGCCAACCGCATCCTGAAGCACATCGAGCGGGGCGAGATGACCTTTGATGATGTGAACGAGGCAGTGCGCCATGTATTGTACGGCATGTCCGTAGTCGGCCTTTTGGGACTGGTCCAGCTGGATGAAGAGGGCAAGGCCGTAAGCGATCCTTACCGCAAGCAGCCCATCCAGATGGAGTGGCTGTACGAGCAGAAGTGTGAAGAGGGACTGTTTGAGGAAAATGCCAAGAAGGCGGCCAAGATCGTAGAAGAAGGCGCGGTCCTGCTGAAGAATGACGGCGCCCTGCCCTTAACAGAAGAAGACTTGAGCGGCCGCGTGGCCCTGATCGGCCTGGGTGCCAAATATCCGGTCACCGGCGACCAGCAGGAGCGCAGCTTTGGCACGATCCGCCGCATGCAGTCCGGCGCGGAAGCCATGGAAGAGGTGACGGGACGCGCATTTGCCTCTCACCCCGGCATCGATTATGTGGGCGTTGCGATCCCGAAAGAGGCTTTCTTCCAGGACGAAGAGGCCACTAAGCCCGGCCTTGTCCGCACTGTTGGCATCCTGGAGGAGGACCGGGATCCTGTCGCGGCCGAGCAGGGACCTGGCGGAGCAGGTGCCGGTTTCATGGGCTTCCAGGACTTTGACGAGGATGGCGTCCTGATCGATACCGGCATGGCCAGCTATCAGGATATGGGCGAGAAAAAGCTTCCCGCAGATGTTTTGGGTTCCTTCTGCTGCGTGGATGACAATATCGATTTCACTTGCGGCATGAATGAGGATGGCTCTCTGGTCAAGACCTATCAGAATGGTCCGGATGGAAGAGCCTTCACCGATCAGGAAGCCTATACCTGGAAAGGTTACCTCAAAGCACCGGAGACCGGCGATTATACCTTGCTTCTGGAGTGCATCGGCGGCATGGGCAGCTTCTTCATCGAAACGGAAGAGGGCTGGGTGCAGGCTGGACACAGCAATATGCGTGAGTGGGCCCAGTGGCCGTGGGAATCCTTGATCTGCACCAGAGAAGGCATGGGCATCACCGGAAAGCAGATCCATCTGGAAGCCGGAAAGACTTACAAGGTCCTGGTCCATGGCCGTCAGTGTGTCAAAAATAAAGATCTGCAGATCCGTACCGCCTGGGCCACGCCGTCCTGGAAAAAGCAGAACTATGAAGAAGCTCTTGAAGCGGCCGCGAACGCGGATACGATCATCTATTACGCCTGCGATAAGGTCATGAGGGGCTTCCCCTTCGGCAAGATCGCGGAGAAGGAACCGCTGGAGATCGGCGGAGAGCAACGCCAGCTTCTGTTTGATGTCATCGCGCATAAGAAACCGGAGGCCAAGCTCATCGTGATCGTCCAGACCTCGAACGCGATGGCCCTTGGAGATTGGGAAGGCAAGGCCAATGCCATTTTGACCGCCTATCATCCCGGACAGGAAGGCGCCAGAGTCATGGCCAAGATCCTGACCGGAGCCTTGAACCCGGGCGGCAAGCTTTCTCAAAGCTGGCCGGCTCGTTCCGAGGATACCCCGCTCACCGATACGCCGGAGCACCTGGAAGAGCGTGGCGCTGGTGTAGGACCGGATGATAAACATATCGTGATCCGCATGACGGAAGGTATCTGCAATGGCTACCGCTATAATGACAAAGAAGGCGTAAAGCCTTTGTATGCTTTCGGTCATGGCCTGTCTTACACGAACTTCGCCTACAGCGGCCTCGAGATCGAAGAGGCGCCGGGCAATGAATTCGGCACCACGTTTAAGGTCCGCTTCCGCGTCACCAATACCGGCCGCGTAAAGGGCGATGAGATCGCCCAGATCTACCTGGGCAAGGCCAAAGTCCCGGTCTATATGCAGATGGCGGAAAAGCAGCTGGTCGGCTACTATCGCGTAAAGAACCTCATGCCGGGCGAGTGCCGGGAAGTGGAAGTCACCATCGACCCGAAGATGCTGTGCAGCTGGGATCCGGCGCAGACGATGCAGGTCCGCAGCGACGGCACCAAGGACAAGTGGGTCCGCCCGCATGGCACCCGCGCCATCCTGGTCGGCGCCGCCTCCGATGATATCCGCCTGGAAGGCAGCATCGAAGCGTAAAACTCTGTTGCAATCTATCTGTTTCGTGCTATAATCGGGTTAATGACATATTTCAGAAAGGAGACTGAAAGTCATGGATGAGAACGAAGTCAAACAGGAAGTTACAAAGATCGTAGATAAGGTCAAAGCCCTGGTAAAAGAAGGCAATGTTTCCCGCATCATACTGAAAAGAAAAGGTGAGACGCTGATCTCCCTGCCCGTCAACGTTGGCGTGGTCGGAGCCCTGATCGGCCTTCACGCGGCACCCTTCGCCGTGATCGCCGCGGCCTTGGCCGCTTATGGCCTGGACTGCTCCATCGAAGTCCAGAAAAAGGACGGTACGGTCGAGGAAGTTAAGGAAGCTCCGGTGGAAGAAGCCGAAGAGCCTGTAGAAGAAGAACCGGAAGAATAAGCTTGTAACCACAGATATCGTGAATAACGAGCTGACTGGATCTTCACGGTTCGTATAGCTCTAGAGGGCATATAACGCTCGCAAGACTTGCATTTTGACGAGGCAGTTTCGGCTGACAAGCCTTTTAATTCTAAGGACTTGTATTCTTATCTAAAAATGGATGAATACAAGTCTTTTTTTGACTTAGCAAGGTCTAAGACAGCCAAAAGAGGGTTTCAGAAGGATCCTCAGACTTGCCTTATAAGAAGTGGATCTGAGGAATGCAAGTCTTTGCAGGCTGAACCGTCATTCAAAAACTTGCAATGAATTTTACGGGTATAAGAAAACAAGTCGCCTTCAAAAAAAGACTGGCAAACGATCACGATTTGTTTCGTTTGCCAGTCTGCGATTCGTAGCAGAAGTCAGTAGAAAGGTTTTCTATGGGACACGAAAAAGAACAAGCATCATCCGAGAGGATAGAATACCGCTGCCGTTTCCGCAAACGGTCCCGGAACGGTGGATACGCCGCGGTGATCTCCGAAATAGTCGCGATCGAACAGGATGGCAGAGCCGTCCGGATTCTCAAAGCGCTGTTCCGGCTCAAAGGCATAGCCTAAAATGTCACTGGAGATCAGGCCGTCACGGAAATCTTTAAGAAGTTCCACTACGTTGGTCTTGAGGACGTACCGGCCGTCTTCTTCGATGAGGTCCACATAGGCGCCTTCCGCTTCAAAGCCGTGCTTCTCGTGCTTGGAGACGTTGGCGCCGT
>ONBQ01000161.1 GCA_900316145.1 uncultured Eubacteriales bacterium | reverse complement strand
GACGGAAGCTGTTGAAGAGCCGGTGATACCAGAGGAAAACAGTATGGAGGAGAGCTCCGAGGAACCCGATCCGCCGGAAGAGATCAAGATCACGGTTGAACCCCACCGCTTTTCCGGCTTTTCAGGAACAGATCAGACCCCGGATATTTGGGTGCGGTCCCCACTGGTCCTGACGGGAGAGGATATCGGCACATATCCGGAGGTCGAAACGCTGGATTACTATTATTCAACCTTTGATGATTTCCACCGAAAACTGTATGAAGCTTTTGTACAGCAGATTAGTCACACCAATGAGCCCGACTATCATACCGACTTGGCGATTTCTGCAGATCAGCTTTGGACATTCGCGGATGATTTTTTTATCGTCTTAGTAGCTCTCATGGATGACCATCCGGAATTATACAGGTATGATGAGACATATGCGATTACATGGTCTTATGATGAAAACCAGGAGTATGACGCATATGGAAACCGTCGTGTCTATCTGTATCAGACAAAGGAGCTTCCCGACTTCTGGGAAGAACTGGAAGAACTGGATCAGGCAGCGGAAGAGATCCTTTTCGATATCGACAGGAATCAAAGTCAGTATGATATCTCGCTTCAGATCCATGATAAGCTGATCGAGCTTGTTCATTATTATCCGGGGCCGGGCACGGATCTGAAAAATGAGATCTGCTATTCACAAACCATGTATGGTGCTTTAGTCGATAATGGAGTGGAGGATCATACATGCTACTGTGAAGGATATGCGGACGCCTATGCCTATCTCATGAGGCGATGCGGGATCCAGTGCATACCCATTACCGGATCAGCTGGTACAGGCACGACTCGCGAAGAAGCAGAAGCCAATGCCATAGAGGGACTGCATGAATGGAATCTGATGAAAATCGATGATGTGTGGTATGAGACGGACCCTACCTATGATGATTTCGATCCGGATACATTAGAGGAATATGTGCAGGAGGTCCTTTCCGATCATCCGGAAATGCTCTGGGGCCTTCAACACTATTATTTTGCGATCCGGCCACAGGATATGTATGACCGGACTGACAACGAACCTTTTGTTTATTATACAGATGATTCCGGCCAGGACTACTCCTTGCTTTGGGACCACGCGGTTCACATCAGGGCTTCGGACCCGCGAGTGCGGGAAAAAGCCGGATGGCTTGGAGATATCTGCTGCTTCCTGCCGGAAGAGTAGAATATTCTACGTATTCTTGACAGGCATTTTCCGTTCTTGTACTATTAGCAAAGATCAGTTTTGTGTATTTAGAAAGGTATAGATCATGGAACACTTATATCTGACTCTTAAAAATGATACGACCATCTCTTTTTCAGATCCCCTTCCGGACGAGAGCATCGAAGTTTATGTCAAGCGGGGCGAGAAAGATAAGGAAACAGAGAAGCTGGTATGCGTGCTTCCCGGCTTGGAAGTGAAGGAATCATCCTTCTCCAAAACAGAAACGGAAAGTTTCAAGGCGCTGATCGGGGCCCTGCAAAGCGCGATCTACCGCCTGGTGGGAACTGATGAGGGGATCCCGGAGGTGCTCTTTAAGATCCTGGACTACAACATCGTTCTCTGGAAAGAAGATAAAAAGGCGAAAACACCCGTCTGTGTGTATGCCGGCAAGACCAAATTTGCCAGGGACGCGACCTGCATCTATATCTCCAGTGCCCACTGCCCCTTCGTTACGGAAAACAAAGCCCACATTTCCGAAGAGGAGCTGTCCGTGATCTTCACCACGATCGATGTATACGTAGAAGATATCCTGAAGCGCTGGACCGAAGTGTACGGCGAGCCAACGTATCTGATCTGAGTCAGAATAAGCATGTCCTGCTTTCGGGGACAGCCAGAACCGCGATCCATACTTGCTGAGCAAAGCAAAATGAGAATCCAGCAAGTATGCAGATGCCCCAATGATAAAAAACCGGCCATGTTCTATAACAAAAACATGGTCGGTTTATTTCTTTTTTACGCTACGCCGGTGATGGTCAGGCCTTTCAGTTTGGTAACACGGGGAATGACATGGGTGTCATACTGCTCGGTCTCGGCGGAGAATTCCATTGTCGGGATGACATCCGGCATCTGGCCGGTGACGGAACCGCCGCTGACGATCTTGACTTCGCCGTTCTGGTGGAGGTAGCCTAAGCGGATCTCGCCGGCGATGTCGCCTCCCATGGCGTCGACCTGGAAGTCGGAGAATTCGACCACTTCCAGATAGTCGCCCTGGCGCACTTCTTCTTCTGTGCGGGTGCCGCCGGAGACGATGGTGTTGTTGACCTGGGAGGTGCCTTCTTCGCCCAGATACTGGGAGAACTGGCGGGAGCCCCAATAGTTTTCGACCACGCCGTCACGGATGAGATAGCGGTCACGGATCATGGCGCCTTCTCCATCGACAGGGTAGTCGGCGGAGGAGTTGCTAAGGGTGGAGACGGCCTGCAGGGTGATCTTGTCGCCTGTCATGTTCTCGGCGATGGGCTGCCCCTTCTTCCAGTCAGAGATCTGGCGCACGATCATGTCGGCGGAAGTCTTGCTGATGAAGTAGGAGTAGATGCGGACCGCGTCATCGGTAGAGAACAGGACGTCGAAGGTACCCAGCTTCGGAGTCGGCTCGGTGATGAGACGGTCTTTGCCGTAACGCAGAGCTTTGGCCACGTCAGCGGCCAGCTTTTTCGCGTCGCAGGTGCCGGAGCGGAAGTTGCGGTACAACTCGATCTCATGGCCGTCCTTGCGGGCGTTGACCACGACTTCGATCATGGAGCTGGGGAAGCGGACCGTGTACTCGACTCCGTTGGAGTTGAGGTAATGACGGGTGATTTCCTTTACGAAGATCTCATAGGAGTTGATATCCTCGGTTTCGGTCTCGGGGACCTGCTGCATCGCGGTGATGAAGTCCGTGGCGATGGCGGCCACGTCCACATCCTGCAGGGCCGGCGCTTCGATCGGAAGGTCATTGAGTTTGTAGGCCGGATTCTTGACCAGAGAAGCCTGGAAATAGATATCGGACAAGGCCTTTTTGATTTCCTCGGGGGAGGCAGTCGGGGCGATCTCGCCGGAGGCGGAGCCCAGCATTCCGTCTTCCAGAAGGCGGTACAGTTTAACGTGGAAAGTGGTCACATCGGTGGCGCGGTTCTGGTCCAGCTCGTGGCGGATGAAGTAGAACTCCCATCCGCGGGTGGTGGATTCGGTCACCTCAAAGATGCTGCAGCCGAGGGCCTTGATCTGTTCCTGAATGTATTGAAGCATTATCCTAACCTCGCTTTCGTCTTCAGATACGGGCCGCCGTCCGCGACCTTGACCCACTCTTTGTAGCCCTTGCCGCAGGCGCCGTTGCCATCGACCACGCGGTCGGTGGAGGCCATGCAGATGCCGCCCAGAAGATCTGGCACGTAGCCGGTCATGACGACCGGAGAAACGACTTCACCGGTGAGCTTGCCCTCTTTGATTTCATAGCCGCGGGCGATGATGCACTGGATGCCCCAATGCTTCGGGTCTTCCATGCCGCTTTCGGTGCCCTTGAGCAGATAGCCGTGCTTGACGGAGGCGATCATATCATCCAGAGAGTCGTTGCCGGAGTCAAAGACCGTGTTGGTCATGCGGGTGTAAGCCTTGTGGGCAAAGTTTTCGCGCTTGCCGTTCCCGGTGGGTTCTACGCCCAGGCGAAGGGCAGACAGCGCATCGCAGATGCCGGTCTTTAAGATGCCATGGTCGATCTCGGTCACGTCGCCGGCCAGGGTGCCTTCGTCATCAAAGGCATAGGCGGTGACGCTTTCATCGCACAGCGCGCCTTCGTGCATGGTGCACAGGTCGGAGCCGACGCGCTTGCCGATATATTCCGCGCCGAGAGCTCTTTTCTTAACGAACATGTCCATCTCCACGCCGTGGCCGAAGGCCTCGTGTGCGATCAGACCGCTG
>ONBQ01000178.1 GCA_900316145.1 uncultured Eubacteriales bacterium | reverse complement strand
ATTCTCTCGGATCTCGTATGAAATCTCCTGCATGAGGGTCAATATCCTTTCTATGGTGGTATTACAAAGTCACAACGAAAAAAGACAACGATGATGACAGTTTCATTCTATCATCATCGTTGTCTTTACGCAAGATGCTAATTCTTGTTTTTATGTTACTCGCGGATCAAGAGGCTCTTGCCGGTCATTTCCTTCGGCTGCTCCAGTCCCATCATATCCAGTAAGGTAGGTGCGATATCCGCCAGGCGGCCGCCTTCACGGATGCCGGTGCAGTTATCTACGTTTACGATCACGAACGGTACCGGATTCGTAGTATGGGCTGTCCAAGGAGCGCCTGTCTCATAGTCGATCATCTGCTCGCAGTTACCATGGTCCGCGCACATGAACAGCTGTCCGTTTTCTTCCAGGACGGCTTCGATAACACGGCCAACGCAAGTATCTACGGCTTCGACAGCGGCGACAGCAGCATCGATGATGCCGGTGTGACCGACCATGTCAGGATTCGCGAAGTTCAGGATGATGGCGTCATACTTTCCGGAATGAATGGCTTCGACCATTTTGTCACACACGGTATAAGCGCTCATCTCCGGCTGCAGATCATACGTCGCGACCTTCGGGGACGGAACCAGGATACGGTCCTCACCCGGATATGGCTCTTCCACTCCGCCATTGAAGAAGAAGGTTACATGCGCGTATTTCTCTGTTTCCGCGATACGCAGCTGGGTCAGGCCCAGAGAAGAAATGTACTCGCCAAAGATATTATGATAGGTCTCCTTCACAAACGCTACTTCTTTGTTGGGGATCGTAGCATCATAATCCGTGAAGCACACCCACTTGAGCGGGAAGAATTCACGCTCAAACCCGTCAAAGTCAGGATCGCAGAAGATGCGGGTCAGCTGACGGGCACGGTCTGGACGGAAGTTGAAGAAGATGACGGAATCGTTGGCCTTGATGGTGGCTACCGGAGCACCGTTCTCTTCGATCACGGTGGGGATCACGAACTCATCATACACTTCCTTATCATAGGAAGCCTGGATGCCTTCAACGGAGCTGGCAGCCTTCTCACCCTCACCATAGACCAGCGCTTTGTAAGAGATCTCTTCTCTTTCCCAACGCTTGTCACGATCCATGGCATAATAGCGGCCATGGACGGATGCGACCTTGCCAACGCCGATCTTTTTCATTTCTTCTTCCAGTTCCTGAACATAGCCAAGGCCGGAATTCGGAGGCGTGTCACGGCCATCCAGATAGCAGTGGACATAGACCTTGGTCAGGCCTTGACGCTTAGCCAGTTCCAGCAATCCATAAAGATGGGTCTGATGGCTGTGCACACCACCGTCAGAGACCAGGCCCATCAGATGCAGAGCGGAGTCATTCTTCTTGCAGTTTTCGATCGCGCCAAGCAGGACCGGATTCTCGAAAAAGTCACCATCCTGAATGGATTTGGTAATGCGTGTCAATTCCTGATAAACGATGCGGCCGGCACCGATGTTCAAGTGGCCAACTTCAGAGTTGCCCATCTGGCCATCCGGAAGGCCGACATCCAGACCGCTGGCACCGCCGGAGGTGTTCGGCCACTCGGCATACAGCTTGTCGATGTTCGGAGTTTTCGCGATATAGGCGGCATTGGCTTCATGACGAGGATTCAGTCCAAAGCCGTCCAGGATCATTAATACGGTAGGTTTTTTACTCATTGTTTACCTCGTGATCAGTAATTGACGATCTTGGCGAAGTCAGCCTTCAGGGAAGCGCCGCCAACCAGGCCGCCATCGATGTTCGGCATCGCGAACAGCTCCGCAGCGTTACCGGCATTGACAGATCCACCATACTGGATGCGGATCTTCTCAGCAGTCTCTTCACCATAGATCTCGCACAGGACCTTACGGATCGCAGCGCAGACTTCTTCCGCCTGTACGCTGGTAGCGGTCTTGCCGGTGCCGATGGCCCAAACCGGCTCATAAGCGATAACAGCCAGGACAGCCTTCTCAGCCGGAACATCTTTCAGAGCGATCTTGATCTGCAGACGGACAAGATCCTCAGTGATGCCCTGCTCACGCTGCTCTAAGGTCTCACCAACGCAGATGATGGGCTTTAAGTCATGCTCGAAAGCCTTCAGGACCTTCTTGTTGATCATTTCATCGGTCTCGCCGAAATAAGCACGACGCTCGGAATGACCAAGAATGACATACTCGCAGCCGGCCTCTTTGACCATGTTCGGAGCAACTTCGCCGGTGTAGGCGCCGCTCTCTTCATAATACATGTTCTGAGCGCCGATCTTGATGTTGGTGCCCTTGGTAGCCTCAACAGCCAGCATCAGGTCGATAAAAGGCGGGCAGAAAACGACTTCTACGTCATCACGCTCTGCTACAAGGGGCTTTAAAGTCTCGATCAGCTCCAAAGCTTCCTTCGGAGTCTTGTTCATTTTCCAGTTTCCAGCAACGATAGTTTTACGCATGGGAATTCTCCTTTATAAGTAGATTGACGGGAATAAGCGCCACTACAGACTCCAGTCCTTCATGGCGCTTGTCTTAAAACACTAATGGATCAACGATCGTTAGCAGCTGCTACGCCCGGCAGTTCCTTGCCTTCCAGGAACTCAAGGGAAGCACCGCCACCGGTAGAGATGTGGCTCATCTTGTCACCGAAGCCAAGCTGGTTAACAGCCGCAGCGGAATCACCACCGCCGATGATGGTGGTAGCTTCCGTCTCAGCCAGAGCCTTCGCGACAGCGATGGTGCCCTTTGCCAGAGTCGGGTTCTCGAATACGCCCATCGGACCATTCCAGACAACGGTCTTAGCGGTCTTGGCAGCCTCAGCATACAGCTCAGCCGTCTTCGGTCCGATATCCAGGCCCATCATGTCAGCCGGGATCTCATTGGACGGAACGACGCTGACTTCGATCTCGCCATCGATCGGATCCGGGAAAGCCTTCGCGATGGTGGTGTCGACCGGAAGAAGAAGCTTCTTACCAAGCTCTTCCGCCTTCTTCATCATATTGGCGCAGTACTCGACCTTCTCATCATCGACCAGAGAAGTACCAACCTCGAAGCCCTTGGCCTTCAGGAAGGTGTAGGCCATGCCGCCGCCGATGATCAGCGTATCGCACTTCTCAAGAAGGTTGTTGATAACATTGAGCTTGTCAGCAACTTTGGCGCCGCCCAGGATGGCGACGAACGGACGCTCCGGATTGTTGACCGCGTTGCCCAGGAAGTCGATCTCTTTCTGCATCAGATAACCGACGACAGCGGTATCAACGAACTTCGTTACGCCAACGTTGGAGCAATGAGCGCGATGAGCGGTACCGAACGCGTCATTTACGAATACATCACAGATGGAGGCCAGCTCCTTGGAGAACTCTTCTCCGCACTTGGTCTCTTCCTTACGGAAACGAGTATTCTCAAGAAGGATGATCTCGCCATCTTTCATAGCATTGACAGCTTCAACAACGTTCTCGCCGACAACATTCGGGTTCGGAACGAACTTGACTTCCTGGCCCAGCAGCTCAGACAGACGGACCGCGACAGGAGCCAACGTCTTGGTCAGCTTATCCTCTTCAGTCTTGACCTTGCCCAGGTGAGAGCAAAGGATGATCTTGCCACCGTCGGCAACCAGCTTCTTGATGGTCGGCAGAGCCGCGACCAGACGGTTCTCGTCAGTGATCACGCCGCCCTTTAAGGGGACGTTGAAGTCGCAGCGGACCAGAACGCGCTGGCCTTTTACGTTGATGTCGTCAACACTCTTCTTGTTAAGCATGATAATAATACTCCTTTCGGAAAATAGATTATATAATTATAAGTACTTGCGTACTTTATAATCCTTAATACACACCCGCATCCTGCATACGGCCGGCCACATAGTTGGTCAGGTCGACGATGCGGTTGGAATACATCCACTCGTTGTCATACCAGGAGATGACCTTGACAAGGTTGCCATCGAGCACCTTGGTAGATAACGCGTCTACGATGGAGGAACGGGAATCCTGTTTGAAATCGACAGAGACCAGAGGCTCCTCGCAATAGCCGAGGATATGATCATCCGCGGCCGCTTTAAGCGCATGGTTGACCTCTTCCACCGTGACGGTCTTTTCAAGCTCGGCGACCAGATCGACCATAGAGACGGTAGGCGTAGGAACGCGGACCGCCATGCCGGTAAGCTTGCCCTTCATTTCAGGAATGACCTTCGCTACCGCTTCCGCGGCGCCTGTTGTAGTGGGGATCATGGAAAGTCCGGCCGCGCGGGCTCTTCTTAAGTCTTTATGCGGAAGATCCAGGACCTTCTGATCATTGGTATAGGAATGGACTGTTGTCATCATGCCGCGGCGGATGCCGAAGGCATCATTGAGCGCCTTGATAACAGGTGACAGACAATTCGTAGTACAGGAAGCGTTGTCGATGACACGGTCAGTAAGGGGATCATATGTCTCCTCATTGACGCCCATGACAAAGGACTTGGTTCCCTTGGCCGGGCAGGAAATGATGACCTGCTTGGCACCGGCCTTGATGTGATAAAGAGCTTTATCATAGCTCGCGAACAGTCCGGTCGATTCGATGACGATGTCGATACCCATGGTGCCCCATGGCAATTCCTGCGGAGCGCGCTGTGCCAGGACTTCGACACGCTTGCCATTGACGATCAAGGCGTTTTCTTTGACCTCAATAGTGCCCTGGAACTTGCCGAACATGCTGTCATACTTCAACAGATGCGCTAATGTAGCCGGATCGGTCAGATCATTGATGGCCACGATATCAAGGCCCTTTTCGATTCCGATCTTAAAAGCATTTCTTCCGATACGACCGAAGCCGTTGATCGCAACTCTTGGCATGCTGTTTCCTCTTTTCGTTCACATAAGGTGTAAACATCAACACCCTTTTATATCGATTCTATTCTATCGCAGGAAGCCGTATTTGTCAAATAGGAATCGAGGCCCGCGCAAATGTTTATCGGCATAAACTGTCTTCTCTTTATGGATTTATGCTTTGCATCCAATAGGAACTGTGGTATAATGCATTCTATAAATACGAATTTCTTCTTTGAAAGGATTCCGTGCATCATGAACAAATCTTCTAAAACCAAGGCCGAAAAGCGCAGATGGGGCGACCGTCGGGATGGTAAGCTGGTAAAAGCGCCTGGCCTGCAGACTGTCATGGGGTATCTTTTTCCGAAACGGACCGATTGCGAAGTCTATTTAAATGACACCATAGACGCGACGGAACTGGTGGCCTGGCTGGAAAAAAAGAACGCATCACACCCGGATTATAAAACCACCGTTTTCCACTGCGCCATCGCCGCGCTGGCCCGCATGGTACGGGAACGCCCGCTTATGAACCGCTTCATTCAGGGATACCGTATATATGAACGTAATGAGATCTCTTTAAGCTTTGTCGTCAAACGCAAATTCGCGGATGGAGCCGAAGAATCCCTGATGGTCCTTGTTCCCAAGGATACCGAAGCGATCGATGATATCAGTCAGAAGATCGTTGGCAATGTAAAAGAAACCCGCAAGAGCGAACATTCCACCGGCGGGATCGATGCCCTGCTCGATGGGTTTGCCAGTCTGCCCCGCATCGTCCTGATCTTCGCCATCCGCCTGATCCGGATCCTGGATTTCTGGGGGATCAATCCGAAATTCCTGACCGATGGGGATCCCAATTATACCACCATCCTGGCCAGCAACTTAGGAAGCATCAAATGCCCGTCCGTCTATCATCACCTCAATAATTACGGCACGAACAGTGTCATGGTCACCTTTGGCACACTGCATAAGGAGGAAATGCTCATGCCCGACGGGACACGCCAGATCCGTGATGTCATCGACATCGGCGCCACCCTGGATGAGCGTATCGCGGATGGTTTCTATTTCGCCCGCAGTCTGCGTCTGATCAAGCATATCTTTGCCCATCCGGAACTGCTGGACCAGCCTTTAGGCGAACCCAGCCATTTCGATTTCTGAACCGCTCATTTTACAGTTTAACTAGATCACAAAAGCACCCGTATCAGAGGAATTTCTCCGATCCGGGTGCTCTTTTTATCATTCAAACTGACTGGCATACATTTTGTAGTAAAATCCTTTGGACGCCATGAGTTCATCATGGGTCCCCTGTTCCACCACGTCGCCATGATTGACGACCAGGATATTGTCCGCGTTCTGGATGGTGGACAGGCGGTGCGCGATGACAAAGCAGGTACGCCCTTTCATAAGGCTTCGCATGGCCTTCTGCACCTGACGCTCCGTGCTCGTATCGACATTGGACGTCGCCTCGTCTAGGATCAGCATGTTGGTATTATACAGCATGGCCCGGGCGATGGTAAGCAGCTGTTTCTGCCCTTTACTGATATTGCCGCCGTCTTCTGTGATCTGGGTATTGTAGCCCTTGGGAAGGCGCATGATGTAATTGTGGATCCTGGCCGCTTTCGCCGCAGCCACTACTTCTTCCATCGTCGCGTTTTCTTTTCCGTAGGCAATGTTATCGAAAATCGTTCCGGCAAAGACCCAGGTATCCTGCAGGACCATAGCGTAGTTTCTGCGCAGGCTTTCCATCGTATATTCTCTGGATTCTCTTCCATCGACCAAAATGCGTCCCTTGTTCACATCGTAGAAGCGCATGAGCAGGTTGATGATGGTCGTCTTTCCGGCGCCGGTCGGGCCGACGATCGCAATGGTCTGTCCCGGCTCCGCGTTGAGATTCATGTCATGAAGGATCGTCTTTCCCGGCACATATCCAAAAGTAACATGCTCGATATCGACATCTCCCTCTGCCTTCTCCAGCTCTACCGCTCCATAGATATCCGCCGCTTCTTCCGGCTGATCCAGCAGCTGGAACACACGTTCGGAAGCCGCCAGAGCGCTGTAGATCTCATTGATGATATTCGCGATCTCATTGATCGGGCCGCTGAACTTACGGCTGTAAAGGACGAAACTGGAGATCTGTCCCAACGATACGATCCGATACATATACAACAGCGCGCCGCCCAGTCCAATGGCTGCCAGGCCGCTGTTGGAGATCAGGCCGATCGTAGGTCCCATGGTCATGCCCAGACCATCGGCGTTGCGGTACGCCTCAGCCGCGTTCCGGTTGATCGTGCTGAAATTCTCGCAGACTTTATCCTCATGGGCATAGGCCAGGATCGTCTTCTGACCGGTGAACATCTCCTCCGTAAAACCATTCATGATCCCGTAGGAAGCGCTGCGCTTCGCGTATAACGGTCTAGTCTTTTTACCCATGTGACGGGTGAACCAGATAGAGATCGGGATCGTAAAGATCATGCAGAACACCAGCGGCACCGAGATCGTACACATCATAACGAAACTGCCGATGACCGTAACAAGACTGGTCACGATCTGCACGACATCTGTCGAAAGACTCATGGAAACGACATCGATATCATAAGACACACGGCTGATGATATCGCCCGCCTGATTGCGGTCAAAATAGCTGACCGGAAGGCGCATGAGTTTATTAAAAACATCTCTGCGCATATTCTGGGCGACCCGCCGTCCGACACGCATCATACCGATCTGCACGATAAAACTCAGCAGGCCGCCTCCGATATAGAAGATCAGCATCAAAACGGCATAATGAAGCACACGGTGCATGTTGACTTTTCCTGCGCCTGCGCTTGCCGCGTCGATCGCTTTTCCCGCGAAGTTCGGGCCTAATAGATTGCCCAGATTGCTTAAAAACGCGCATATGATGAACAACAGGACCAGATACTTATACTGCATCAAATATTTAATGATACGGACCAGCGCGCCTTTTGCGTCTTTCGGCTTTTGCTTGATTCCGCCTCTATCGCCACGACCTGGCATAAGAACCTCTCTTTCTTATCGCAAAACAACTAAGGATCAGGAAGCCGCCTTTGCGGCTTCGGTATCGGGGTCTATCGCAAGAACTCAAATAGCTTTAAGCCCCGATACTTACGATTTGATACCCTTCGGAAGCCGCTCCTGCGGCTTCGGTATCGGGGTCGATCATATGAACTCAGATAGACTTAAGCCCCGATACTTTCGACTTGATACCCATCGGAAGCCGCCCTCGCGGCTTCGGTATCGGGATCTATCGCAAGAACTCAAATAGCTTTAAGCCCCGATACTCCCCATCTGCACATCATAAATATCCTTATATTCCGGGCACGTTTTCAGCAGTTCTTCATGGCTGCCATATCCGATGCACCGTCCGTTATCCATCACCATGATATGGGTCATTCCCATGATACTGGAAACGCGCTGCGCGATCATGATCAAGGTACTGTCTTTATGATGCTCTCCGATCGCTTTGCGCATGGCGGCATCCGTCTTGTAATCAAGCGCGCTGGAACTGTCATCCAGGATCAGGATCTCTGGATCCCCGGCCAGGGCGCGGGCCACCAGCAGTCTCTGCTTCTGACCGCCCGAAAGGTTTGCGCCTTTGATCGAAGCTTCATATTGTAATCCTTCATCCAGGCCATCGATATAGTCCGCCACCTGGGCATCTTCCACCGCCGCGCGGATATCTTCCGCGGAAAGGCCTCGTCCAAAGTCGATATTTTCATTCAGCGTGTCTTTAAAGATCATATCATTCTGGAAAACGACCCCGAATTTCCGGCGAAGTTCATCCTTATCATAGGTCCTGACATCTCTTCCTTCGACATAGATGGCTCCTTCGGACGCGTCATAGAAGCGCATCAGAAGATTGATGATCGTTGTTTTACCGCATCCGGTCGGTCCGATGATCCCCAGGCTTTCTCCCTTTTTCAAGGCGAAATCGATGTCTGTGAGAGCATTTTCCTGTTCTTCTCCGGCAAACCCTTCGACCTGTGTTCCTTCCTGTTTTTCGTGATAAGAGAAATCCACATGTTCAAAGCGGATCAGTTCATCGCCTTCCGGTTTTTTCACCTGATCTTCCGAAAGGATGTTCTGATCGGTCTCCGTCTTCAATACCGCATCGATACGATTGGCGCTGGCACTGGCACGGCTCATGGACATGAAGATTCGGTTCAAGCCCATAACACCCATCGTGATCATGTTGAAATACGTCAGAAAGGCCAGAATAACACCAGGCTCCATCTGTCCCGCGTTGACACGCCGGGCTCCGATAATGATGACAAGCGCAAGGCCGGTGTTCAGGCAGAGCTGCATGAACGGCCAGGGGATCGACATGATCGTGGAGGCTTTGATATCGCTGTCCGCCATCTCCTTATTCGCAACGGCATACCGGCGCATCTCATAGTCGCTCTTGGACAAAGCCTTTACGACGCGGATGCCCGTGATATTTTCCCGCATGATCCGAACCACGACGTCCAGCTTCTGCTGAACTTTGCTGAACATGGGAATGCCCTTCGCGGAAACGAACAAGATGATGCCCAGCAGAAACGGGATCATGATGACCAGGATCAAAGCCAGGTGTTTATCCATGGACAACGTAGCGATCACACCGCCGACCAGCATGATCGGCGCTCTTACGCAAAGGCTCTGCAGCTGTTGGGCGGCCGTCTGGACATTGTAACTGTCACTCGTCATACGGCTGATCAGGCTTGGCAGACCGAACCCGTCAAACTGCGTGCCGCTCAAATTGGCGGTTTTTTCAAACAAGGCCTGTCTTATGTCATAACTGACCTTATGCGCGTTGTTGATAGCGCGGCGATTGGCCATAACATTGAACTGCCGGCAGAAGAACGCGGCTACGAACATCATCAGGCCCCAGAAAATGACCGGTCCCAGCTTGCCTGCGGGAACTACGTAATCGACCATGTGCTCCAGGATGTATGGCAGCACCAGTTCGGTCAAGGTCCCGACCAATTTCAGAAAAATGGCAAAGAAGATTGCCCATTTATATTTTCCCATAGAATGAAAGATCAGTTTCATTGAAAATCTCCTTTTCGATCAGCTGCGCACCAGTTTCGCGGCATTCTCAAATAATTTATCCGTCAAAGCTTTGACCGTATCCTGCTCCTGCTCTGTCAGGCCATCCATCAAAGCTCCGAGGAAGTCATGATAGACCTGATGCAGTTTAGGCGCGGCTTCCAAGGCTTTTTGGGTCGGATAGACTTTTCTTCGTCTTGCGTCGTTTTCATCCACACGACGTTCGATATAGCCCTTTTCTTCCAATCTGCCCAGGTGATGCGTGACTGTAGTCTTATCCACGTACAGTTCTTCGATCAGTTCTTCCTGCAGGCACCCGGGATGTCCGCAGATATAATGAATGAACGCATGCAGCGCGGGATAGATATCATTCAGTTCTTTCAGATTGTTTCGTTTATAATTCGTAAAGCAACGATCGATCCGGGTAATATTTCCTAAGAT
>ONBQ01000182.1 GCA_900316145.1 uncultured Eubacteriales bacterium | reverse complement strand
GCACCGAAAGAATAGGCAGGGATAATTAACTGCGTGTGGCGCTGCTTGGTTCTTGACTTAACATATCTCTAAATCAAGCAGTGTCATGAGGTGCCTTTTTTCACAGCCCCGTTTTTATTTCCAGGAATATGTGATCAGGCCGTAGACATAGAGCGCCAGTACGCACAGAGGCACGAACCAGGTGAAGAGCGGTCTCATCCAGGACTTGACCTTGAGACCCTTGCCGGAGTTGGCCTCAGCCATAAAGGAATCCCAGCCCCAGCCCTTCTTGGTGCAGCAGAACAGGGTAATGATCAAAGCGCCGGTCGGGAGCAGGTTGGTGCTGACGATGAAGTCCCAGAAATCCAGGAAAGTGGAATCTTTCGTAAAAGGATGGAAGGGAAGAAGATTGAAGCCAAGCGCCGTGGTGAGGGACAGAAGGAAGATGCCGATCCCGCAGAACAGGCAGCCTTTCGGGCGGCTCCATCCGGTCAGCTCACGAACGCAGGCCAGGATGTTCTCAAAGACCGCCAGCTCCGTAGAGAAAGCGGCGAAAACCATGAACAGGAAGAACGCGGCGCCCCAGAAGCGGCCGCCCGGCATGTGAACGAAGACGGAGGCCATGGTATCGAAAAGCAGGGACGGACCGGCGTTGACCTCGATGTGATAGGTCATGCAAGCCGGGAAAATGATGAGACCCGCGATCAAAGCGACCAATGTATCCAAAAGAACGACATTCACGGACTCGCCCAGCAGGGAGCGCTCCTTGCCGATGTAGCTGCCGAAGATGGCCATGGACCCGATGCCGATGCTTAAGGTAAAGAATGCCTGATTCATGGCTTCTACCACGGTCTTGCCGCTGATCCGGGAAAAATCCGGGACCAGATAGAAGGACAGTCCTTCCTTGGCGCCGGACAGCGTCAGGCTGCGGCCCGCCAGAATGATCATCAGGAGCAGCAGCGCCGTCATCATGTACTTGGTGATGCGCTCCAGACCGCTCTCCAGGCGGAAGCTTAAACACAGAAAGCCCAGTACGACGGCGATCAAAAGATACCCTACATTGACGGCGGGGTTCGCGGTCATGCCGGCAAAACTCAAACCTTCATAATGCCCCAGAATAAACTGGACAAAGTAGTAGATCATCCAGCCGGTCACGACAGTATAGAAAGACATAAGGGCAATGTTGCCCGCCAGGGCGAACCAGCCATGGATGTGCCACTTCTGACCGGGTTTCTCCAGCTTATGGTACATGCGGACCGGGCTTGCCTGCGAGGCGCGTCCCAGCGCGAACTCCATGGTCATAGCCGGCAGACCCAGAAGGGTCAGGCAGATGAGGTAGATCAGGACGAACCCGCCGCCACCATTCTGCCCCGTCATCCAGGGGAATTTCCAGACATTTCCGCATCCGATCGCGCAGCCCGCGCTTAGCATGATGAATCCTAAGCGACTGCCCAGGCGTTCTCTGTTATCACTCATAATGTTACTTCCTTCTAATTTATACAACAATAACATAGTATACACTTTTTCATAGGTGAATGCAAGGAAAAGCCTTGACGCGGGCATAAAAAAAGCACCTGCTTGAAACAGGTGCGAGTCTTAAAAACTATCCAAGAATAGGTGACGGATAGAAGGTCTTGGTGCTCAGATCCAATGTAAGCTTGGCCTTGCCATACTTCGTTCCGGTCACGTCATACTTGCCCCATACATCTTCCCGGGTATAACTCTCTTTGTGAGCGGTGATGGGCTTGAAGTAATAGCCGCCGTTTTCCCGGTTCAGACCGGTGAGAGCCCGGATGGGAGTGATGACGGTGTTGGTGGAAAGCAGAGGTACGAAGTCGGAAATATCACCCAGACGACGGATGGTCCCTTCCCGGAAACCGTAGGCCAGAAGCGGGGAGCCGAAGGTCACGACATTGAGTACATTGTAATAGTACTTGACTGAGGTATCCGCGGCGACCTGCTGCGCGATCATGCCGCCCAGGCTATGGCCGGCCAGGATCAGGTTGGAACCTTTGGGGATCTTGTTCTTGATGACCTTGACCACGTTGTAATAGTAGGCGCTCTTCAGGTTGAATCCGGAGAACAGGTCCGTGATGTACTCCGTGGATTGATTAAAGACCAATTCCGTGCCGGACAGAGTGATGACATAGACATCCTTGGAAGAGGACCCGGTATTCAGCGTACCTTTGGTAACGATGATCGGTCCTTGCTCTCCCTTGTTGTAACCTTCGCTGACCAGCTGGGCGACCTGCGCGGCGTTGGTATAGGTGACGGTGTCGGAAGCGGCGAACGTCAGGTTCGTAGAGAACAGGAAGACGATCAGGAACAGGGCGATCAGTTTCATAAAGGATCGCGACAGTTTCTTATACATGGAAACATCTCCTTTCTGGAACAACAGCTCTTTCTTGTTTAATAGTAACATGGGATCGAAGAAAAGTCTATGGGATTCAGTCAATTTAACTAAATATTTCAGAAAAGAAAAATACTAAGCCTCGTTTTGATTGCCAACCATTAAATTATTACAAATATAAAATTGAAAATTAGATGGAACCATGGTAGAATAGGGGCAAGATTCTGGTTTCAAGATCCGTTCCTATAGATAGATAGTTTTGGAGGTTTATCATGGCTTTTGCAGTATTTGCGGATGGCAGCGCTAACCTGCCCAAAAAGTACCTCGATGGGATACAGCTTCTCCCTTGTGAATATACGGTCAACGGCAAGCCGGAAACATATCTTGGTGATGTCGACTCCTTTGACGCCCACGCCTATTATGATGGCCTGCGCAAGGGAAATGTCATCAAGACCTCTCTGCTGAATACCCATCTGTTTCTGACACAGTTCACGCCCATTCTGGAAAAAGGGCTGGATGTCATCTACGTTTCCATGAGCTCCGGCATCAGCGGCACCTATAATGCGGCCATCGCCGCCGCGCAGGAACTGATGGAGGAATTTAAAGGACGCTTCGTTCATATCGTAGACTCCCATGGATGCGGTTTCGGCAACGGTCTTCTGGCCATGCGCGCCGCCCTGCTCAACAAAAAAGGCATGGACGCCAAGGATGCGGCCAAGATCCTCGATGATGAAGTGCCGCATACCTGCCAGTACTTCACGGTGGATGATCTGAATTTCCTGAAGAATACCGGACGAGTAAGCGGGGTGACGGCCATGATCGGCACGGCCCTGCACATCAAACCCATCCTGTTCGGCGACTCCGAAGGTCACATCGTATCCTGCGCCAAAGTGCGCGGCCGTCAAAAGGCCGTTGAGGTGCTGGCCAAGAAGTATAAAGAAAAGAAAATGGATGTGCAGGACCTGCCGGTATGTATTTCCCATGGTGACTGCATCCAGGACGCGCAGAACCTGGCGGATCGGGTCATGACCATCACGCCGAACGTGCCCATCACCATCTGCCAGCATGAACCGTTTTCCGGCGCCCATGTAGGCCCGGGCATGCTGGGATTGTTCTTCCGCGGAGTAGAAAGGTAAAAAGAAAGGATCGCCAGAGGGCGGTCCTTTTTTGATGCAATTTGGGCCAAACGCGATGCATGCGCTTTATTTAGTCAGTTCCGCCCAGGCTTGCTGCAGACTTTCGATGATGGACAGGTGCTGCGGGCAGGCGGCTTCACAGGCACCGCACTGGATGCAGTTGTCGGCGCCGTGGCCTTGGCTGATGATGCGCTGCAGCTGACCGTTTTTCTGCGGGTCGCCGCCATAGAGGGAGATGCTGTTCCAGATGGAGAAGATCTCGGGAATGGCGACGCCGTTGGGACATGGCATGCAGTAGCGGCAGCCGGTGCAGCCGATCTTGGTGCGGCTGAGGTAGGCTTCGCGTACACTGTCCATGAGGGCAAGTTCTTCCTCGCTCATGATGCCGGCTTCGACAGTGTCAAAGATGCGCAGGTTTTCGTCGATCTGCTCCTGCTCGTTGCAGCCGGACAAGACAACGGCGATCTCCGGACGGTTGCAGAGCCAGCGGAAGGCCCATTCTACCGGGGTGCGCTTGACGGGGAAGGCGTCGTACAGGGCCTGGACATTGTCCGGCGCGGTGGCCAGGCGTCCGCCCAGCAGGCCTTCCATGATGACGACGGGGATGCCCAGCTTGCCGGCCAGTTCCAGACCTTTGGTCCCGGCCTGGTTGTTGATGTCCATGAAGTTGTACTGGATCTGGACCATATCCCAGTCATAGTCGTTGATGATGTATTCGAATTCATCGTAGGGACCGTGGAAGGAGAAGCACTTGAAGCGGATCTTGCCTTCCTTCTTCATGTCATCGAAGAACTGAGGCGCGCCGATGGACTTGAAGTATTCCCATTTTTCTTTGTTGATGCCATGCATCAGATAGAAATCGATGTGGTCGGTCTGCAGCTTGCGAAGCTCTTCTTCAAGCAGGGCTTCCATGGAGGCACGGTCATGCACGGCTTCTGAAGGCATTTTAGTGGCGATGGTGACTTTGTCACGGTAGCCATCCTGCAGAGCTTTGCCGACAACGATCTCGGATGTGCGGCCCAGGTATACGTAAGCGGTATCGAGATAGGTGACGCCGCCGTCGATCGCGTGGCGGATGAGGCGGATGGCTTTTTCTTCGTCGATGACGCTGTCGCCGGAAGGGGTGCCGTTAAAGCGCATGCAGCCCAGACCGAAGGCGGAGCCTTGGATGCCGAGTTTTCCATAGGTGCGGTATTTCATGTGAGGGACCTCCTTTTATTGATGATGGATCACGATCGGTTTCATGTAGTCCGAGATCTGACAGGGGACCAGATCTCCGTATTTTGCCTGCAGATACGTTGAAAAATCATTCGGATCAGCAAGGTTGCCGGCGAACATGTCCCAATGACCGGGAATGGCCAGGCCAGGCTTGAGCTCTCCGGCCAGGTCCACAGACTCCTGGAAGGTCATGTTGCCGATGCAGTTGCGAAGGTAGCGCTCCGCGTCACGGCCGTTGATGGGGAGCAGGCAGGCATCGATATGTCCAAGGGCCTGAAGCTTGCCGATCATGCCCTCGTAGCGAAGGGTATCGCCGGCATGGTATATACGTACACCGTTGCCTTCGATGATATACTGCAGGGCGGGGTACAGGCCGCTTCCCGGGTCGGGATCGAGAAATTCGTGCGCGGCCGCGATGGCGCGGATGGTGATATCTCCGATCTGGACGCACCCGCCATCACTCAGTCCGATGGCGCGGTCTTCGGAAATACCATCGGCCAGGACCTTTTGTTTATGCAGCATGGGGAAAACGAACCTGGCCTCGGGACAGGTCTTCGCCCAAACCTGCCAGGACGGGTGATCGATATGATCATCATGATCATGCGTTCCTAAAAAGATGGAAACGCCCTCTACCTCATGGACGGGTACCGGAGGAGCAATGCGGCGGTCCGGCCGCTCATTGGCGAAGTAATCGATGCTGATGACGGTGTCGCCCAGCTTGACCCAAAGGCCCATCTGGCCCAGCCACCAAAGCACAGCCGATCCTTCGGGAACTTTGGTTTCCCTAACGGTCTGTAAGAATTCCTGACTGTTCACAAGAAAACCCTCCTTCTGTCAGTTATGTTTCTTTTTTCAATATAGACAGTTGGAAGAAAAATGTCAATGATAATGATAAAATTGAAATCAAAAAGCCCGAAGCTTCGATCCGAAAGCCTCGGGCTTGTGTTTGTTTTACAGTTTCATGTCGCCGTCTTTGACCCAGCCCAGTTTCTTCACCAGGAGGTGAATGAGCAGGGACAGAATCGCCGGCAGAATGAAGGAGATCAGGATCAGGCCGATCCAGTCCATAGCGGTGATGGCGGCTTTGGTGCCGGCGGCCACATCATTGACCCAGCCGGTGTAAACGCCGATCTGGCCGACCAGACCGCAGGTGCCCATGCCGGAGGAAACGGGGGATCCGTTCATCTGCAGCTTGAACAGGCAGGTGGCCAGGGGGCCGGTGATCGCGGAAGCGACGGTCGGCGCGATCCAGATGCGGGGGTTCTTTACGATGTTGCCCATTTGCAGCATGGAGGTGCCGATCCCTTGGGAGACCAGGCCGCCCCAACGGTTTTCTTTAAAGGAGATGACAGCGAAACCGATCATCTGCGCGCAGCAGCCCGCGACAGCGGCGCCGCCGGCCAGTCCCGTAAGCCCCAGCGCGGCGCAAATGGCGGCGGAGGCGATGGGCAGGGTAAGGGCCATGCCTACAAGGACGGAGACCAGGATGCCCATCAGGAAGGGCTGCAGCTCGGTGGCCCACATAATGAGCCCTCCGAAACGGCTGGCGGCCTTGCCGATAGGCGGCGCGATCAGCCAGGAGAGGAATACGCCACTGCCGATGGTGACAAGCGGTGTGACCAGGATATCCACCTTGGTTTCCTTGGATACCGCCTTGCCGCATTCCGCGGACAGGATGGCGATGATGAGAACAGCCAAAGGACCGCCGGCCCCGCCCAATGCGTTGGCGGCAAATCCTACGGAGATCATGGAGAACAGGACCAAAGGCGGGCACTGCAGGGCGTAGCCAATGGCCACGGCCATGGCCGGACCGCTCATGGCGGACGCGATACCGCCGACGGTGTAGGAGGCCTCTCCGATGGTGGCGACCGGCTGGGTCAGAAAGGGAATGTGGAACTGCGTTCCGATGGTATTGATGATGGTACCGATCAGAAGGGAGCAGAACAGACCCTGTGCCATAGCGCCTAAAGCATCGATGCCGTAGCGCTTTAAAGAGATCTCAATGTTTTTTCGTTTTAAAAAGGAGCGAAACGCGTTCATGGTGTATCTTCCCCTATTTCATAAAATATAGTAGAACAAAAGGATGTTGACATCTATCATATCACTTTTTCCGGCAAAATGCTTACTAAAATTGCGGGGGACAAGGGGCGACTCTTTATCAAATGTGACAGGGAGGGTTACCCGTTCGGGGGCCAAGATATAAAACAACACTTTTATGCAAGCAAGCTTGCAAAAAGCAATTGTTTTTATCTTGGCGCTGAACAGTAACCTTGTAATACATTTTTGACAATTCAGGCCTTTAATTTGTCATATATCTGTGGTATAGTTAATGCTTGAGGGGTGAGCTAGAGATGAGAAAATTTTTCCTTGTTTTTTTTAGTGCGTTTTTTATACTGATCATGTTGGCGGGCATGGCCATCGTAGGGGCCTGGTTCCTGAATCGGTGGGAGCTGGACTTTACCTTGGAAGGCCCGGAAGAGATCACCTTGGAAGTGGGATCGGAGTACCAGGAGTTCGGGGCGAAGGCCCATGGGGAAGGAAGCCTGGTCTACTTCATCGAGGAGGATCCCAAGATCGCTATCTCCGGTGAGGTGGATCCGGACACGGTCGGGACCTACACCGTTACCTATAAAACCGCTTTTCAGGATATATTTGAAGAGAAGACCCGCACCATTCACGTGGTCGATACGCAGAAACCGACCATCGAGCTGGAGTCTGTTGAGGATGATTATACGCTGCCCGGGCAGCCCTATGAAGAAGAAGGGTTCCACGCGCAGGACAACTATGACGGGGACATTACGGACCGTGTTACTTCCTATGAAAAGGATGGCGTCGTGTACTATGAGGTCAGTGATTCCTCCGGCAATACCGCTACGGCGGCCCGTATCATCAATTATGATGACAGAGAGGCACCGGTCCTGACCCTGGAGGGCGGCGATATTACGCTCAATCAGGGCACGGCGTATGAAGAACCCGGCTATACCGCGACCGATAATGTAGATGGGGATATCACAGATAAGGTAACCGTGGAGACCGATCTGGATGTGCAGAAGCCCGGTACCTACACCATCACCTATAAAGTAAAAGATGCTTACAAGAATGAGGCGGAGGCTACCCGCACGGTCACCATCAAGGAAGTGAAACCGGCTTCCGACGCGGATGCGGACAAGCTGATCTACCTGACCTTTGATGACGGGCCGGGCAAGTATACGGAGCGTCTGCTGGGCATCCTGGATAAGTATGATGTCAAGGCCACGTTCTTCGTTACGAACCAGTTCCCGGGCTACCAGGACATGATCGGAAAGGCAGCAGCGGCCGGCCATGCCATCGGCGTGCATACCTATTCCCATGTATTTTCGGAAGTCTATGCCAGCGATGAAGCCTATTGGGAGGATTTCAACCGCATGAACGATATCATCGAAGCGCAGACCGGCCATCGTTCCGTGCTGATGCGCTTCCCGGGCGGCAGCTCCAATGCGGTCAGCGCCAAGTATAATGAGGGTATCATGACGCGGCTCACCCAGCAGGCGGAGGAGAAGGGTTACAGCTATTTTGACTGGAACGTCCTGTCCGGCGACGCGGGTGAGACCAAAGACAGTGACCAGATCGTGGAGAACATCCTGGAAGGGATCGATGGAAAGCGGATCTCGGTCGTGCTGTGCCATGACATCCATGAATACACGGTGGACGCGATGGAAGAAATGATCCAGAAGGCGTTGGAGGAGGGTTACACCTTCGCGCCTCTGAATGAGAACAGTTTCACCGCGCATCAGCATGTGAACAATTGATACAATGGTCAACCGTCTTTAACGGCGGTTGCCTTTTTTTCATCCGGACGGAGGAAAAGAATATGTGGAAGAAATATAAGGAGATCCTGCTCTATCTGATCTTCGGCGGGCTGACAACGGTCGTGAGCATCGCCATATACTGGCTGCTGACGGAAGTGCTGCCGATGGACCCGCTGGCGGCGAACATCATCTCCTGGATCGGGGCGGTCACCTTCGCCTACGGGACCAACCGGACGTGGGTGTTTGAGAGCCGGGCGTCCGGAACAGGGCAGATCCTGAAAGAAGCGGCGTCGTTTTATGGAGGACGGCTCATCACTTTGGGGCTGGAGGAGCTCATGCTCCTTGTCGGCATCCGCCTGCTGGAGCTGCCGAATATGCCTGTAAAACTGGTCGCGCAGGTGCTTGTGATAGTGCTTAATTATGTGATAAGCAAGTTGTTTGTATTTCACAAGAAACCCTGATTTTAAGCGGAAAAACAGCATTTTTGATAAAAAGGCAAGGTCGTTTTTCGTTTCTTTTCCCAATGGAAAAAGTGTCTGCAATATGATATAATTTTCACAAGGAGAAATGGAGGCAGACCATGCTGAATGTAGGAACATATGTCATCAGAGGAAATTATGGAGTTTGCCGCATTGAAGACGTCGTTCGATTAGATGAGAACAAAGACAGAATGTACTATCTCCTGGTTCCGGCCGAAGGGGGCAATTCGAAGTTCTACCTTCCGGTCGATCAGGCCCGGGTCAAAGTGCGTTGTGTGTTATCGCGGGAAGAGGCGTGGGATCTGATCCATCGGTTAGAAGGGATCAAAGAATTGCCCGTCTCCAACGATAAGCTTAGGGAAGACCAGTACGCGGAAGCCGTAGGCTCGGGCAGTCCGGAAACATTGGTATCTTTAGCCAAATATTTGCATGGCCGCAAGCGGGAAAGAGCGAAGCAGGGCAAGGATATGATCTCCCTGGACCGCCGGTATCTGCAGCTGACCAAGCATTTGCTTAACAGCGAGCTTTCTTTTGTCACGGGTGAGCACCCCGACACGATCGAGGATATGCTGCTTCGGGCCATGCAGGCTT
>ONBQ01000176.1 GCA_900316145.1 uncultured Eubacteriales bacterium | reverse complement strand
GTGGATATCGCAGACGCCATCCGGCAAAAGGTCCACCCGATGCCGAATCCATTTCTGTCGCCCCAGCCGCCGAAGGATTTCTTTGAAGACGATGAAGAGATCCTGAGCGTGACAGCCTGGGAGATCGACGATGACGGCCGGATGACGAATGGGCGGGACATCAGCGCTTTTGTTGTTGACGGACAACTGACCTGGGACGTTCCCAATGGCAGCTGGCGAATCTATACTGTCTTTGCCACACATAACGGACAAGGACGTACCGATTATATCAATATTCTGGATCACGACAGTGTGCGTGTCCTCGTTGATGAGGTCTACGAGAAGCATTTTGAGCGGTATCCGGAGGAATTCGGAAAGACCATCCGCGGGTTTTTCTCCGATGAGCCGATGGTCGGCAATATTGCCGGCATGTACCAGACCTCCCGCCTTGGGAATCCGGACAAGCGTTTGACGGACCCTTGGCAGAAGGACATGCCCGCCATGCTGGAAGACCGTCTGGGAGAAGACTGGGCCAGGCTTCTTCCGCTGCTATGGAACGATGGAGAGGATACGGAGACGGCCAGGGTCCGTCAGGCATATATGGATGCCGCAACGCGGCTGATCGAGAAGAATTTTGCCGGTCAGCTGGGTGCGTGGTGTGAAGCCCATGGCGTCGAGTATATCGGTCATATCTGGGAGGATAAGCATCTTTCTTATGCGTTCGGCGGCGGTTTGGGGCATTATTTCCGGGCTTTGCATGGCAACCATATGGGCGGAGTGGATCTGGTTTTCAATTCTCAGATGCATCCGTGGTCCAACCACAGTATGCGGGACGCTATGGGCGGTGATTTCTACTACTATGTCCTGGGAAAGCTGGCATCCAGCCACGCCCATATCGATCCTCATAAGAAAGGCCGCGCCATGTGTGAGATCTTCGGCGCCACCGGCTGGGATTTCGGCGTAGATAAGATGAAGTTCCTGGCTGACAATTTCCTGGTCAGCGGAATCAACCGGTTCGTGCCGCACGCCTTTTCTCCGAAAGCATTCCCGGATCTGGACTGTCCGCCGCATTTCTACGCTCATGGAGAGAACGCCCAGTTCACCTCTTTTGCCTGCCTGATGGGCTACCTGCAGCGTATGTGTCACCTCTTGGATGGCGGGAAGGCCGTGCCGCAGGCTGCGATCCTCTATAATGCGGAGAATGACTGGGTCGGAGAGATGGAGGGCATTACAGACCGGATGTACTGTGATGTCCCGGCAAAAATCTTAAGCGAAGCGCAGATCGATTATGATATCCTGCCGACAGATGCGTTGGAAGGCGCGCTGCAAGACGACTTGCTGGTCGTCAATGGTTACGCCTATCAAGCACTGATCGTGCCGGCTTCCGACTATCTTAGCGGAGCATTCCTTCATTTTGCAGATGAGGCAGAAAAACAGGGCTTCCCGGTGATCTTCCTGGAAAAGCGGCCGCAAGGCGTGCAGGGAGGCACTGTAGTCTCTTGCAAGGATCTGATAAAAAAGCTTCGGGAACAAGGCCTGGGAGAGATCAGCCTTTCGCAGCCTTCTCCGAACCTGCGGTATCTTCATTATCGTCAGGATAACGATATCTACATGATCGTAAACAATGACCTGGGACAGCCCTATGAAGGTGTCGTCACGTTGCCGATGACAGAAAAAGCCTTTCAGTATGATGCCTACGCGAACGTGGTCCGCCCGGTCGAGCAGACCATACGGGATGGCGTCAGTGAGATCCGCGTGAAGATCAAGGCATACGAGCCGCTGGTCCTCTTCTTTGGAGAATTCAGCGGGACTATGGTCCCGGAGCCGGTGCCTGAAGGGAAGGAACAAACTCTGAAAGGGTTTATGCTCTCCAGCTGCCGAGCAAAAGACTATCCGGCCTATGGAGAAAAAGTGCTTATGGAACCGTTGCAGGATATCGCAACCATTTGTCCGGATATGATGGACTGCTATCGGTATGAAACGACGTTTGACCTGGATGCTGCGGGAAAGACAGTGCTTCAGGCGGACTATGTTTCCGATCCATGCGAAGTTTTCGTCAACGGGATCTCCTGCGGCCGCAGGATCGCGCCGGACTGGATCTTTGATCTGACGGATGCGGTACGGGAAGGCGTGAATTCGCTGCGAATAGAAGTTTTTGCCACCCCGGCAAGGAAAGTGCAGAAAATCTTCCCGCCGGAGGGTCCCGTCTTCTCCATGGGGCCGGCACAGGCTGTGCGTCCGGAAGGGATCCTGGGAGAGGTCAGGTTGTATACGGAATGATAGGGCAATGCTGATAAAGCAGGATCGAGACAGAAAGGAAACACTTATGAGACAGTCTCTACTTACCTTTTCCATCCTTAAAGATGCTATGAAGAAGATCGTCGACGCGGACCTCATCGCCCGTATCATAAAAGAAGCCGGCTATGATGAGGTCGATATGATGGAGTTTGAATTCCAGGTCTATGGGAAGGATAAACTGCTGAAAGCTTTGAAAAAGTATAATGTCCGTCTGGGCAGCCTGATCATATTCCCGTCGTTCTACAGTGCGCCGGACCAGGTGGAAGATTATATCAAAGGAAATCTGGAACTGGCAAAGGAAGTCGAAGCTAAGGTGATCATGGTCGTTCCCGGCAGTGGAGACGACAAGGCGGTCTGCGAGAAAATGACCCGTCAGGAGATGCTGGATCTGGCCGTTCAGCATTTTACGAAGGCATGCGAGTTGGCAAAACCCTATGGAATGAAGATCGGCTTCGAGAATACCCCGCAGGATCACAAGCCGTTGGCTTCTGCCAAGGATGTTCAGTATATATTGGAGCATGTGCCGGATCTTGGCCTCATCTTTGATACAGGGAATTTCCGTGTTGCTGATGTAAATGCTGACGAAGTGGCCATCTACGAGCAGCTGAAAAACCGCATCATCCGTTTCCATCTGAAGGATGTGCGCGTGGGTGATTTCCCGCAGGGAGAGAGGTGTGTGAACGGCCAGTACATTATACCGGTACCCACCGGCAGCGGGGTCATTCCGATCTGTGAGTTGATCCGCCGCAGTCAGAATGATGGATTCGATGGAGTCTATGCTATTGAATACGCTGCGCCTTCCGATACGGCCGGTGCGGCGCATATCGAAGCGGTCCGGGCTTACCGGCAAATGGCGGAGCGGATGGAACAAGGCAATTGGATACGTTGCCCTCAGGTGGATTTTCCGGGACTGGACAAAAGGGTCTCGCGTCTGTTCTTCGGTACGGCGACCATGCCCTTCTTCATCGGAACCGGCACACAACTGCTCCTGGATCTAGCGGTGGCAAACGGCATCAACGCCATCGATACTGCCCGCGGTTATGGCCCGGCGGAGGAGAGACTGGGTGATTGGATCGAGGCCAGAGGCAATCGGGAGGAGATCGTCCTGCTGACGAAATGCGGCAATGCGGCACCGGATGGTTCGGTCCATATAGACCGGCAGGTTATAGAAACAGAATTGGAACAAAGCTTGAAAGCTTTAAAAACAGACTATATCGATATCTATCTGCTGCACCGGGATGACCCAAAAACACCGGTCAGCGAGTTCATCGATACGCTGAATGAGGCAAAGAAAGCCGGAAAGATCAAGGTGTTCGGCGCTTCCAACTGGACGCATGAGCGCCTGCAGGAAGCGAATGATTATGCGAAAGCGACCGGACAGGAAGGCTTTACCTGCTCCAGTCCCAACTATGGCCTGGCCCGTCAGATCACGGATCCGTGGGGCGGTGGCTGCATCACCATCTCCGGACCGGAAAACGCTAAAGCCCGTGCCTGGTATACGGAAAATCAAATGCCGGTGATTGCCTATTCCAGTCTGGGCCGTGGCTTCTTCAGCGGTAAATTCAAGAGTTTCGATTATGATAAAGCAAGGACCATTCTGGATCTGCCGGGACAAAAGGGCTACCTGTGCGAGGATAATATGAGGCGCCTTAAGGAAGCGGAGCGGATCGCGGATGAAAACGGCCTCAGCGTGCCGCAGGTCGCGATGCAGTTTATCCTGAACAGCCCGATGAACGTGTTTGCGGCGGTCAGTACCGGAAATTTAAGCCGCATCCTGGAAAATGTAGATGCCGCGGTGAGTCCGATGGACGCGGAAGACTATAAGCGGCTTGATCAGATCAACAAGTAAGGAGGTTCATTATGCCAGCATTCCCGTTTCCCATTACAGGCAAGCATTTTATCGGTATTTCCCCGGAGGATCTGGACAAGACCGGTGTCAACCCGGCGCGCGTGATCGTGCCGGCCTGGTTCGGGTTCCGCACCAAAGTGGAGGAACTCCCCGAGACCTGCGTAGTCGACGTGAGCGGCCGCAGCCAGTTCAAACTGTTCATCAACGGCGAGAGCATTCTGTTCGGACCCTGCCGCAGCCGCAAGGAGATCGCGTATTATGATACCATTGATCTGGCCCCGTATCTGGTAAAGGGCGAGAACCGCGTTTTGGTGCAGGTTTTCTCTTATCCGGAGGATCCGATGGATCGCCTGAACGTCGGGCCGAATTACTGCTACGGTGATTCCAAAGGCCCGGCTGTCATGATCGACGGCAAGATCGGCGATAAGGATCCCGGAGAACCGGACAACTGGAAGGTCTGGCTCGATGCCGGCATGGGCTTTAACAATGACCAGGTCTTTTTATTAGGCGCGAACGAGTGTGTAGATGGAAGAGTAGAAAATCCCTTGCTTTCCGATAACTGGGACGGCTTGCTTACCCCTGTTCACGTTCAGCCTATGACCTATGATCCTTTCGGCTGCCGTCATGGTAAGATCTTTGAGGCGCGGCCGATCCCGCTGCTGTACCGTCGGGAGAAGGAGATCCCCGGATGGAAAGCCTGCACGGTTCCGGCCGGAGAGAAAACAAGCTTCGTACTGGATGCCGGAGAGCTTACCACCGCCTACTTCCGCATTGGTTTTGAAGGCGGCAAGGATGCAAAGGTCCGCCTGACCTACGCGGAGAGTTACTTCCAGAAGGACGCGGACGGTAAGGTATACAAAGGGGTACGCGACGATACGACCGGCTTCATCGAGGGCATCCATGATGACTATATCGTGGGTAAGGCCGGTGTTTATGAACCTTTCCGTTTCCGGACCTTCCGGTTCATTAAAGTCGATGTGGAAAATGCCCAGGAACCTTTGACCATCCTTCCGCAGCAATACGTGGAGACCGCTTATCCGCTGGTCAACGACCGTCGTCCTGAGATCACGGATCCAAAAAAGAAGAAGCTTTATGATGTCGCCTTGCGCACACTGCAGCTGTGCATGCACGAGACCTATGAGGACTGTCCGTATTATGAGCAGCTGATGTATGCCTGCGATACCCGTCTGGAGATCCTCTTCACCTATGCGGCGACCTCCGACCACGCATTACCCATGCAGGCGATCCGTTTGTTTGGCAGTTCTCTGCAGAATAATGGTTTTACGCAGGCGCGCTTCCCCTCCCGGGAGGACCAGATCATTCCGGCCTTTGCTTTGCACTTCGTGCTCATGCTGGAGGACTACGTGAACGAGACCGGCGATCTGGAATTTGTCCGCCCGTACATTCCGATCGCGGAGCGCATCGTGGAGAACTTCCTGCAGAAGCGTCTGCCGGACGGCCTGCTGGCGCCGCAGGGATACTGGGATTACTTTGACTGGACCAAGGAGTGGGCCGCCGGCCACTTCACCAATACGCCGACCGCCGCCCGTGACGGCGAATCCGCCCTGCAGAATGTCTTTTATGTTTATGCTGTGCAGAGCCTCTGCCGCCTGCTGCCGAAGTTCAATCGCGCCGATCTTGCGACGGCCTACGAGGAAGAGTGCGATAAGCTGCTGGCCAAGGTGAAAGAACTCTGCTACGTGCCGGAAAAAGGTCTGTTCAAAGAAGGCCCGAATACCGAAGAATACACCCAGCATACCCAGATCTACGCCGTACTCACCGGCCTGGTGCAGGGTGAAGAAGCCAAGGCCATCATGGAAAAGGTCCTGGCAGATGACACGCTGATCCAGTGCTCCTTCGTGCAGAAGTATTATCTGTTCCGCGCGCTGGAGATGACCGGCCTCTATGAGAAGGGCGAGGCCTTGTGGTCTGCCTGGCAAGAGTTTATCGACCTGCACTGCAGCACCTTCCCGGAAACGCCGTTCGACCCGCGTTCCGACTGCCACGCCTGGTCCGCGCTGCCGTTGCTGGAATTTACGAAATAAGGAGAAGAATCATGAACGAAAATGAACAGAAGCTTGGTCTTACAGAAGAGGACATCCAACATAGAGAAGAAGGCCCCGGCATCGGCGGCTTGTTCATGGCCATGGGTGACAGCGAGGCGGACGGTATGGCTATCGCCGCTTCAGAGGATGGTCGCTTGATCGGCGAGCGCATGTCCGTTATGGGCATGCCGGAAGGCTCTGAACAGGGCAAGGAGTTTTGGCGCGAAAAAGGCCTGATCAAAGAGGTACATGGCGAAGGCCTGGACAAGTGGGCCAGCTATCTGCCGGTGGCCTGTGAGACAGAACCAGATCGCAAATTCCCGCTGATCTTCTGCCTGCACGGCGCGGGCAACCCGATCCAGCTGACAGAAAGCTATGGCATCATTCAGGTAGCGGCTCGTGAACAGTGCATCGTGATCGCGCCTGAAAATGAGAATTGGGAAAATATCGAAAAACTCTATGATTTCGCCAAGGAAAACTATCCGGTGGATCTTTCACGGGTCTATTCCATGGGTTACAGCTTTGGTGGTTTCATGACCTCCCGCAATGTCCTGGCGCATCCGGAGATCTTTGCCGGCGCAGGCATGGGCGGTATGTTGTTCGCGACCAAAGCCAGAGCCCATGACCTGAACGGACAGTGGTATACCGAGTACGATCTGACCGAGGAAATGCTTAATAAGGCAGAGAAACTGGAAGTTCCGGCAGTCCTCTACATGGGCGAAAATGAGATGCTTCGCCTGCTGCCCTTCTGGAAGACGCCGGAAGAACCAGATGTACGTGATGGCGTGATCCCTCTGTTCCCGGAGGATAAACAGCAGGCTTTCAACAATTTCCGCAGAGCGGCCGGCTGCGGCCCGGCCCGGTTCCTTACGAAGAAAGATGACGGCGATCCGGTAGAGAAGGCCATCGGTGCGAAGTTCGACCGTACGGAAGTGCGTGACTATTACGGCCGCAAGTACTTTATCGGCGACAGCCTGAACCAGAAGGGTGAGTGCCTGCTGCGCACGATCGGTGTGGAGAAGATGGTCCACTGGCCTACCTACGTGTTCGGCGACCTTCTGTGGGAGCATCTGAAGCATTTTGCCCGCGATGTCGAAACAGGAGAACTGATCCGCCTTTGAGCTATATTAGCGGCTCATGGTTGAAGAAAGGGCAGCGGTATGGTAGAATAAACGCGCATACGGTTGCAGAGTATTCAAACGAAAACCTTTGTGAAAAGGAGCCATGACATGAGTTTAAAGCTAAAACACGCCCCGCGGGGCTGGAACAGTTGGGATTGCTATCTCGCTGCGGTAGATGAAGCAACGGTAAAAAGAAACGCGGATTACATGGCCGCCAACATGAAAGACGCTGGCTATGAGTATGTCGTCGTGGACATCCAGTGGTCGGAGCCGGTCCCTTATGAGGGGATCTATCGGCCGTTTACGGAGCTTTGCATGGATGAATACGGACGGCTTATGCCGGCAGAGACCCGTTTTCCTTCCGCGGCAGGCGGCAAGGGATTCAAACCGCTGGCGGATTATATCCATGGACTGGGGCTGAAGTTCGGCATCCACATCATGCGAGGGATCCCCAGACAGGCCGTGACCCGGAACTGCGCGATCCTTGGCACATCCTTTACGGCACGTGACGCCGCCAAGACCGCTTCGATCTGCGCCTGGCAAACGGATATGTACGGGGTGGACACCGAGAAGGAAGCCGGCAAGGCCTATTATAAGAGCATTTTCGAACTGTATGCTTCCTGGGATGTCGATTTTATCAAGGTCGATGATATCTGCCGGGAACTGCCCAAAGAGGAGCAGGAACTGATCGATCTCGCCGACGCGCTGCATCATTGCGGCAGAGATATCGTGCTCTCGCTTTCTCCGGGACCGGCGTTGCTGGAAAAGGCGGAACTGTACAAGCAGATCTCGAATATGTGGCGTATTACCGATGATTTCTGGGACGAGTGGCGGCTGCTGAAGGCCATGTTCGAGCGGGCGGAGAAGTGGAGCATCCACACCGGCATGAACCACTATCCCGATGCGGACATGCTTCCCATAGGCGCCTTGCGTCAGTTCTTCGATCCCGATGCGCGCACAAACTTTACCCAGGATGAGCAGATCACGATGATGGCGCTCTGGTGTATTTTCCGGGCTCCCTTGATCGCCGGCTGCGAGCTGACCAAGAATGATGATTTTACGCTGCGGCTTCTGACCTGCCCGGGCTTTATGGAAATGCATGAACAGGCCCGGGATGCCCATCAGGTCTTCCGCAAGGAGATCGAAGGCCATGAGATCGTGCTGTGGACGGCCTCCCGCCGCGATGGCGGCCGGTATTTTGCCGCCTTCAATCTGAGTGACGAAGAGGCCGATATCACGTTCTCCCTGGAAGAGCTTGAGATCACATCGGAGGAGATCTGCGCCGAGGACCTTTGGGAGGAAAAGAAGTATACTTTCCGGCAGGAGATCTCTCTTTGCCTTCCCACGCATGGAGCAAAGGCGTTCCGGTACTAAAAAATAGAGTTTACTCAATAAAGGACTGCGAGAAAACTCTGTTGAAGGTAATGAGAATTATTTGAATTAGAAGGGTTCCCATCCTTGCGGGGATGGGAACACTCCATGAATTAAGAATTACCATCCTCCAACAGAAGGGAAAGAGCTTACTTCAGATCATTCCCATCCCAAATTCCATCAAAAAAAGCCTCAAAATGGAGGCTTTTTTGCATATCTGCGGTAATTTCGGGATGGAAAAGATCAATTGAAAGACGAATCCCATCCCTGAAACAGAAGGACTCGTGAAGCAAACAGATCTTAAGTAAAAACTTGAGGTTCGTTATTTCACAATCCCTTTTGTTCTTTATCTAGTTCCTCACGGACGATCTGATTTATGTCTTCTTGCATGCTTTCCGGATCCTCCATACGATGATCACCAGCGCGATAAGAACAGCCGCGCCGCCCAGTATGAACCATAGTGGATCCGGTGAACGGGTCTCTGAAGATTCGGATGATTGAGTGGAGGCCCCGCCTAATAAAGACTGCTCTTCGGCTGGTTCGGATTCCTCTTCAGACTCAGGTCCTTCTGAGGATTCGGACTCTTCATCAGGCTCATCTCCGTTGGAGACGGTCACCTGCATCTCGGTCTCCAGCATGATCCCGTCACCGGTTTCCGCCGTGAGCCGGACAAGGGTTTCACCAGGAGCGACGGCTGTCAGGATACCGAAGTCATCGACAGTCACAACGGACGGATCTTCGGATTCGAATTCATAAGAGTAGATGACCGCCGGGTCCGGATCCGTGATGATCGTGTAGCCATGCTGCTGTCCAGCTTCGAGCCGGATCTCAGGTTCTACAGGCCGGATCGATTCCGCAGAAGGCAGTTCGTCTCGCAGAATAGTCAGTGTAAAGCTGCGGGAGAGGCCGTTTCGCAAGGTCCCCGTTAGAGTGACCGTGACAGTGTCTGTTTCATCATCCAGCGGTTCGTAGTGGACCATGCCGAATTCATCGATCGTGGCAATGGATTCATCGGAGGAG
>ONBQ01000177.1 GCA_900316145.1 uncultured Eubacteriales bacterium | reverse complement strand
GGGCGTTTCCCGCACCACCGCGCTGTGGACGCTCAAGGCCGTGCTGACCACCGCCTTAAAGCTTCTGCATCCGTACATGCCGTTCATCACCGAGGAGATCTTCTCCTACATCTGCCCGGAGGAAGAGTCCATCATGATCTCCTCCTGGCCGGAGTTTAAGCAGGAGTGGAGCTTCCCGGCGGAGGAGGAAGAAATCTCCGTCATGAAGGAAGCCATTCGCAATATCCGTAACATCCGTGCCAACATGAATGTTCCTCCGAAGACCAAGGCGACGGTCTATGTTGTGACGACCGATGAGCACGTGGCTGACATCTTTACCCGCGGCGCCGGCTTCTTCGCCCCGCTGTCCTTCGCGGATCAGGTCATCGTGCAGGCAGACCGCTCCGGCCTGTCCGACAGCGCCGTGCAGATCCCGCTGGAGAATGCTTCAGCCTACATTCCGCTGGAGCAGCTGGTGGATCTGGACAAAGAGCGTGCCCGTCTGGCCAAGGAAAAGGATCGTCTGTTAGGAGAGATCGACCGGGCGGAAAAGAAACTCAGCAACGAGCGTTTCGTATCCAAAGCACCGGCCAACGTGGTCGAAGAAGAGCGCAATAAGGTAGTGAAGTATAAGGCCATGCTGCTTCAGTTGGAGGAGCAGATCGCCCGTTTAGGATGATATGACACACTCTATTATGGAAGAAGCCGTCCTGTGGCTGGAAGGGGTTCCCCTGTACGGCCACAAGGACGGACTCAACAATATGTTCCGCTTGATGGGCCGCCTGGGGGATCCGCAGGATAAGCTGAAAGTGATCCATGTGGCCGGCACCAACGGAAAGGGCTCCTGCTGCGCCATGCTGCAGCGGATCCTGATGGAATCCGGCTTTAAAGTCGGGCTGTATACCTCGCCCCACCTGGTGGATTACCGGGAGCGCATCCGCGTGGGAGATGAGCTGATCGATCCTGCCAGCTTCGTGCGTCTGCTCAACCGCGTGCGCCAGACCAATAACGTGCTGGTGAAAGAGGGATACCCGCACGCCACGTTCTTCGAGTTCGTGACGGCGGTGGCCTTCCTGTATTTCGCAGAGCAAAAGGTAGACTATGTCGTGCTGGAGGTCGGCGTCGGAGGGCGTCTGGACGCTACGAACATCGTCAAGGCACCGATCGTAAGCCTGATCACATCCATCAGTTTCGATCACGTAAAAACGCTGGGGGATACGCTGCCTTTGATCGCGGCGGAAAAAGCCGGTATCATCAAGCAGGGACGTCCTGTAGTCAGCGCGGCCAATCCGGAAGAGGTCCGGGCCGTGCTGCGCGAAAAAGCGGCCCGGATGGAGGCCCCCTACTGCGAGGCGGAAGAGGGAAGCTTCTCCAAGGGAGGCTATGAACTGGCTCTGGCCGGGGATTACCAGCAGGAAAACGCGGAAGCGGTGCTGAAGGTGGTCCATGTCCTTCAGGACGAAGGGGTTGCCATCCCGGAGGAAGCGGTATATAATGGACTGGCCCGCACTGTCTGGCCGGGACGCATGCAGCGCATTACCTGGAGGAATAAGGAATTCATCCTGGAAGGCGCTCACAACCCGGACGCGGCCGGCATTTTAGGCCGGTGGATCCACAAGCAGGAGAAGCCTTGCGGCCTGGTATTCGGTGCTTTGCGCAAAAAAGACGCCCTTGGCGTGCTGCAAGGCATCATGGCAGGGCAGGAGCGCATTCAGAAGATCTATTTTACCCCGATCGAGGGGGCGGATTCGCTGGATGCGGATGAAATGAATGAATTGATGGAACGATTGGGCCTTTCGGTCCCGTGGCAGCCGTTCGCGCATGCCCGGGAGGCGCTGGAGGCAGCCGCCCAGTCACCGGATAGTCCGGTGATCATAGCGGGGTCTCTGTATCTGATAGGAGAGGTGCTTACATGTTTTCATTTTCCGAAGAATTAAAATGGTATGAACCGGGACTGGAGACGATCGAGGAATCGCTTTCCGGCGACCGGCAAAAGGACCTGGTCGAATTGATGCAGATGCTGCTGAAGGCCAAGGTCGATCCGCTGTCCGAAAAGAAGGATGAGGTGGAAGATGAGGGTATCCAGCTGTCCATCGAAGACGCGCTGACCGTACCCGAAACCGTGGAGGATCCGGCATGAGATGTCCATTTTGCGGAAAGCATTCGGACGCGAACATCTGCCCCTTCTGCGGCATGGACAAATCGTTAGAGGCTAAGATCCGTCACACGGCAGACCGTTTCTACCGCGAAGCGTATGCCCGGGTCACCTCCGGAGATCTGTCCACCGCAGCGGACCTCCTGGAAAAAGCGCTGTTCTATAACGGCAAGGATACCAGGACCCTGAACCTCTTGGGACTGATCCGTTATCGCACCGGAGAGATCGGCGATGCCATGCGCCTTTGGGAGCGCAGCGTAGAGCTGGATGAGCGGCGTGATAACAAGGCCAGAGGGTATCTGGCGGATGTGCGCAAGCGTGAGACCCGCCTGCGGGCTAAGCTGGAAGCCGTGCGTCTGTACAATGAGGCGTTGGAGCAGTGCAAGTCCGGAAGCCTCGATTACGCCATTGCCCGTTTAAAGAAGGCCGGTTCTTTGAGCCGCCATAACGTCAGGGTGCAGCTGCTGCTGGCCCTGTGCTACATCGAACAGGGGCGTTACAAAGCGGCCATTGCCTGCCTGGATAAGGTCAAGAGGGTCGATCCCCTGCATCCGGTCCTGGCCCGGTATCGCAAGTGGATCACCGACCTGGCGGAACAAGGGGAAACTGACGCGGAAGATGATGACATCCAGGACGTCAGCGAGACCCACAGCATCCGTCAGGCACTGACAGAGCCGGACCTCAACGAGATCTTCAGCTCCGGCAAGAACCGTCGCGTGCGCCTGCGCAACTGGCACACCACCTTGAGCCAGATCGGCATGTTCATCATGGGCGCGGCCTGCATGTTCGCTTTCATTTATACCCTGCGCATCCCGGATGAACTGTCCCGCCTGCGCCAGGAAGTGGCGGATATGCGGGAAGAAGTGGCGCAGAAGGAAGAAGCGGCGGCCCAGATGCAGCAGGATATGCTCAAAGCCCAGCAATATGAGTATGAGGCGGAGCAAAGAAATACGGAGCTCAAGCGTCAGGTGGACCAGCTCACCCAGGATCTTGATACCATGGGTGCCGTCGATTTGGACGATGCGCTGGCCCGCGCGGTCATCACCTACCTGAATGGGAGCTATTCCGACCTGATCATCGAACTTGACCTGATCGATCGGGAATCTCTGACAGAAGATGGAAAGAAGCTTTATGATATTCTGGCCGGCGCTTTGAATGCCGGTGCGGCGGATCTCTATGAGAGCGGTACCGAGGACTTCTTCGCGGCGCAGGAGGCCGATGGGGAAGAGCAGGAGAAGCTCCTGTCTCAGGCATACCTGAAGCTGAACCGGGCTTCATCCCATCTGGAAGAAGAGACCCACGAGTGGTGGATGGCTTCTTATTACCTGGGCTGCGTGCTTTACTGGCAGGGCCAGTACCAGGAGGCTCAGACCCTGGCGCAGGATCTCATGAACCGCTACTGGAATGTCGGAGATGAATACTATAACCTGCTGGTCTCACTCAATAATGACGCGGAGGAAGCGCTGAATGGCGGACAATAAAGGAAGATTTGTTGTATTTGAAGGGCTGGACGGGTCCGGCAAGACCACAGCCCTGGAAGGCCTGATCGAAAAGATCAAAAAGGAAGATCCGGACAGAAAGATCTTTCAGACCAGAGAACCCAGCGATGGCGAGGTCGGCCGGCTGATCCGCAAGGCCTTGACCAAGCAGATCGTGCTGGAACCGAAAACCTTTACCCTGCTGTTCGCGGCGGATCGCTACGAGCACATCGTAAACGAGGTGAAACCGGCCATCGAGCGGGGAGAGGATGTTTTCTGCGACCGTTACTATTTCTCCAACCTGGCTTACCAGGGAGATGTCGCGTCCAGGGACATGATCCTTTCATTCAACCGTCCGGCCAGAGACCTCATCACCCCGGATGTCGTATTCTTCGTAGATACCCCGCCGGAAGAGTGCATGCGCCGCATCCACAAGGGGCGGGATCAGGAAGAACTTTTCGAACGGGTGGACAAGCTTAAGATCACGGAGCGTTTCTACAAAGAAGCCTTTGAGAGCCTGAAAGATGTCGAACATATCTACATTCTGGATGGCACCCTCACGCCGGATCAGATCGTGGAGAAAATGTTTGATATTTTGTCCGATATCGCTTGACATCCGGCTCTGGAAGTGATATTATAATCAAGCACAAAAAGCAGAAGGTCCGCTTCTCACCTATGAGCAATCACGCGGCATGGGTCCATAATGATCGTTTTACATACCTTAGTATGTTCTTATCATGTGTTATAGCGGATCTTTGGATCCGCTTTTTTTATGCGAATTACAAGTATGACATGGAGGTATCCTACAATTAGCGAGTTAATGATCAACGAAGAAATTCGCGATCGCGAAGTACGGCTGATCGACGAGGATGGCACTCAGCTGGGTGTCGTTTCATCCAAAGATGCACTGAACATGGCTCACGAAAAGGACCTGGATCTGGTCAAGATCGCGCCGCAGGCCAACCCGCCGGTGTGCAAGATCATGAATTACAGCAAGTATAAGTTCGACCAGGCTAAGCGTGAAAAAGATGCCAGAAAGAAACAAAAGGTCATGGAGGTCAAGGAAGTCCGTATGACTCCCAACACCGAAGAGCATGACTTGAACACCAAGGTGCAGAGCGCGGTCAAGTTTCTCAAGAAAGGCGACAAAGTTAAGGTTTCTGTCCGTTTCCGCGGGCGTGAACTTTCTCGCACCGAGATCGGTAAGGTCGTTTTAGACGAATTTGCCGAGCGTATTTCCGAATTCGGAGATATCGAAAAGGCTCCTAAGATGGAAGGACGCAGCATGGTCATGTTTGTAGCGCCCAAACGCCAGTAAGCATCACATTATTTCAAGGAGGAATACACAATGCCTAAGTTTAAGACAAAGAAGTCCGCTGCCAAGCGTTTCAAGGCAACCGGTACCGGCAAGCTGAAGAGAATGAAGGCCAACAAGAGCCACATCCTGACCAAGAAGACCACCAAGAGAAAGCGCGGACTGCGCCAGGCAACCCTCGCTGACAAGACCAACGAGAAGGTAATGAAGAAGATTCTGCCATACCTGTAACACCAAGGAGATCAAAGAGTAGAGTGACTGCCTCGCTTGCGAAGGCAGGAACGAATACGAATTTGGGATCCGCTAAAACACGAGGATGCAGCGCGGAGCGCGGGAATCCGAGTTGTTTGCAGGGACGCGAAAGCGAAGCGAAGCGGCCCGTGGTGTAACTATCACTTCATGGCACTTTACATTTTTTTAGGAGGATATAGATAATGGCAAGAGTTAAAGGAGCATTAAACGCTCGTAAAAGACATAAGAAGGTTTTGAAGCTTGCGAAGGGTTACTATGGTTCCAAGTCCAAGCAGTATCGTACCGCGAAAGCCGCCGTTATGCGCGCACAGCGTTCCGCATATGTCGGCCGTCGCCTGAAGAAGAGAGATTTCCGCAAGCTGTGGATCGCTCGTATCAACGCAGCATGCCGTCTGAACGACATCTCTTACAGCCGCTTCATGTTTGGTCTGAAGCAGGCTAACATCACCCTGAACCGCAAGGTTCTGGCTGACATCGCTGTCAACGACGCTGAAGGCTTCACCAAGCTGGTCGAAGCCGCCAAGGCCAATCTGTAAGAAGAAAACAAGAGTGTTCTGTAAAACCTAGAGATAGTTTTACAGAACATTTTTTGTTGCATTCATTACCTGGTTTTAGAGGCTGCCTATTGATATATACAGTAATAGATCAAGTGGCTACCTGATTTTGAGAATAGACTATTGCTTTACCAAGTAATCATAGCGACCGAGAGGCCGAATTTAATCAAAAGCGTGAAAGGCAGATGCCTTTCACGCGTAAAATGTGAATGAAGAAACTCACAGAAGATCATTTGATCAATCAATGATACCAGTTGTGCCTAGAGCTTCAGTAGTTTTTGCGGACTGTTCGTAGATTTTCACGCCTGTTTGCTCCGAAATGGTGAGAGATACTGCGCTTCCATCTGAGGGCATCCAGCCCAATTCCAAAGCGGTAATCTCTTTTTCATCGAAAAGTTTGCCATCATTGAAAAGCTTTTTTATGGAGTCGTTTGGAATATCACTGAGTGTATAAGTAACGCCGGAAACTTCTATGATGCTGGAACCTGATTCTACTGGATCCCCGTATATACGCTTCATCATCGCATATAGTTTATTTAAGTGGTCTCTTGTTTCCTCCTGTGAGAGATCGATAATCGCCTGCCGCATTATATTACAGGCAAGAGGTTCGGATTCATTTGGAAGAGATCCAAAGTTGATGATCGTAAGAAATGGTATGTCACAGATCGTATCGGAAAGAATGATATATCCACTCTCAGGATCGGAACGCTCATCCAAATCGATTTTCCGCTCTGCCAGATCATCTATGACTGCTTTTTGTGTCTGATCCAGATATTGAGAGAATGCGAGTGTTTCGGTAGGGAGCTCTTTGTTCCGGCACCCAATACAAATAAACACTAACAAGACAAGGATAAGCATCTGAGGAATAGCCCGACTGGAGTAGTGTGTAAAAGAGAATAAATGATTCATAGGTAATCTCCTGGTTATTATACAAAAACTGACATATCCAGATCTCTCATAGTATACACTCCTGAACTTGAGAACCGGACTCCTATTTCATGATACATAGAAAGTGCTCCTATAAACTTGTATCGTCTTGGACATACGGAATACTGAGAATATGTTGTACCAACAGTGGGTGAACCAGTTGTTTTTGTAATCGCATAGTTAGGATAATCCATTTGATCGAGTTCACCATAATTGAGTGTATAAGGAGATCCTGCAATTCTATATAAGCCACTAATTACAGTAACACTGCTGGTAACTTTATAAGATAGTTGATATGGTTGATAATAATAAGCAGAGTTATGAATCGTTTTGTTATAGTAACCTGTAACATAAGCCTTACCAATCGTATATGAACCGGAATTTTTCATTCCTCTATTTGTGCTATCTAAAGTTTTTTGTATAAATGTGGACGCATCGATAACTTGGACGTCTTCATCCTCATTGTATACAAATGGTACTAGCATAGTGTCTTCTATGGAATCACCAATTCTTTTTCTTAAACATAGTACTCTGATTTGCTCTCCGTCCGAAACTATTGCTGTATCGAAGTAAAAAACTGAACCATCATCGATCTCAAAGCCATCTTGTTCCATCTGTTTGGACAAAAAAGTAATGAGATCCTTATCAGTTATCACTTGCTGTTCATATTGTCGATTTGTATTATCATATGAGAATTGATTATGATGAAAACCAACCGTATTCAAGATCTGATTCTGTGCAGCCCGTAGTGGCCTTAAGGCCCCAGGTTCAGGTTCGACCTTCGAAGCAAAGACTACCGAGGTAGATGTCATCATCAAAACTAAAATCAAACAAAGCATCCGTTTTCTAAACATTATTATTTCCTCCCTCTGACTCAGTCTGAGTAGTTCACTCCTAAAACTATGATCACCATCCATATAAGTTACTAAGAATATAGTATCATATAAAGGTAGTGAAATGAGGAAAAATGCATGAACGGTAGTTTTTTTTGTCTGAATGGTGAAAAGTAACCCTTGGTAAGGACATTTTTGCTTTTTTCAAAAGCGCTATCCGCCCAATAGACATCCAAAATCTGAAGTGC
>ONBQ01000152.1 GCA_900316145.1 uncultured Eubacteriales bacterium | reverse complement strand
GGGGTTTCGGGTTCGGGTTTGTCGGCGACGGCGGCTTCGGTGGTCAGCAGGGTGCTGGCGACGGAGGCTGCGTTCTGCAGGGCGGAGCGGGTGACCTTGAAGGGGTCGATGATGCCGGCTCCGACCATGTCGACATATTCATCGGTCAGGGCGTTGAAGCCGATGCCGGTTTCGGATTCGAGCAGTTTGTTGACGACAACGGAACCTTCCAGACCAGCGTTGGTGGCGATCTGGCGTACCGGAGCTTCCAGAGCCTTTGCAACGATCAGGGCACCGGTCTTCTCGTCACCGCTCAGGGTGTCAGCCAGGGCCTTGGTGGCTGCGATCGCGTGGATGTAGGCGCTGCCGCCGCCGGCTACGATACCTTCTTCTACAGCGGCACGGGTCGCGGCCAGAGCATCTTCCATACGAAGCTTGTTCTCTTTCATCTCGGTTTCGGTAGCGGCACCGACTTTGATCACGGCTACGCCGCCGGCCAGTTTGGCAAGACGCTCCTGCATCTTTTCTTTCTCATAATCGGACGTGGTGGTCTCGATCTGAGCCTTGATCTGCTCCTTGCGGGCTTCGATCTCAGCCTTGTCACCAGCGCCGTCTACGATAACGGTATTTTCTTTCTGGACCTTGACAGACTTCGCGCGGCCAAGCATGTCGACCGTGGCGTCTTTCAGATCCAGACCCAGTTCTTCAGAGATCACGGTACCACCGGTCAGGATCGCGATATCCTGCAGCATGGCCTTACGGCGATCACCAAAGCCAGGAGCCTTGATCGCTACGCAGTTGAAGACACCGCGCAGTTTGTTGACGACGAGGGTAGCCAGAGCTTCGCCTTCTACATCATCCGCGATGATCAGCAGGCGGGCACCCATCTGAACGATCTGCTCCAGCAGGGGCATGATATCCTGAATGTTGGTGATCTTCTTGTCGGTGATCAGGATCATCGGGTTCTCCAGGACAGCTTCCATCTTGTCCATATCGGTGGCCATGTAGGAGGACAGATAGCCGCGATCGAACTGCATACCTTCGACCAGCTCCAGTTCGGTGTTCATGGTCTTGGATTCTTCTACCGTGATGACGCCGTCATTGGAAACTTTCTCCATGGCATCCGCGACCATCGCGCCGACTTCTTCGTCTCCGGCGGAGATGGAAGCGACCTGAGCGATGTGCTCCTTGGAGCTGACCGGGATGCTCATGCCTTTGATGGTCTCAACTGCTACGTCCGTAGCCTTCTTCATGCCCTTACGCAGAATGATGGAGTTGGCGCCGGCCGCGATATTCTTGGCGCCTTCCTGGATCATGGCCTGAGCCAGTACGGTAGCAGTGGTGGTACCGTCACCAGCCGCGTCGTTGGTCTTGGTCGCAACTTCTTTGACGATCTGCGCGCCCATGTTCTCGAACGCGTCTTCCAGTTCGATCTCCTTCGCGATGGTTACGCCATCGTTGGTGATCAACGGAGTGCCATATTTCTTGTCAAGGACAACGTTACGGCCTTTCGGGCCCAGTGTCACCTTAACGGTATCAGCCAACTGATCTACGCCCTTGACCAGAGCGTTTCTTGCGTCTACGCCATATTTGATTTCTTTAGACATATTCGGATCCTCCTGTTAGTCTTCTACTACTGCTAAAATATCGCTCTGCTTAACGATGATGTACTCTTCTCCGTCCAGCTTGACTTCTGTACCGGCATAGCGGGAATAGAAGACTTTCTGACCGACTTCGACCTGCATCACGACTTCTTTGCCATCTACAACACCGCCGGGGCCGACCGCGATGACTTCCGCTTCCTGCGGCTTCTCTTTCGCGCCACCGGTCAGGATAATACCGGATTTCGTTGTTTCCAGTGCTTCGAGCTGCTTTACGACAACCTTATCACCTAAAGGTCTCAGTTTCATGATGAATCCTCCTTCATATATTAAAACTTCATTGACTTGGTATTGTTAGCACTCGTCTCATTCGAGTGCTAAACTATCGTATAGTTTAGTCATTTCAGGGCTATATATCAACTCCTGAATATCCGGAATATTGTGATATATCGATATTTTTCTCTTTTTTACTCTATTTATCTCCATTTTGCTCTGTTTTCACCTTTTCCGGACTCTCATTCCTTCTTGACCCGGGCTGTTTCAGCGGGTTATAATAGATGTATTCCAGAAGAAAGGAGCGCATCATGAACGCGGTCGGAATCATTGCGGAGTACAATCCTTTTCATAACGGACACGCTCATCACCTGCAAGCTGCCAGAGCGCTATCCGGGGCGGATCATGTGATCATAGCCATGAGCGGCAACTATGTGCAGCGGGGCGAGCCTGCGATCGTGGATAAGTGGACCCGTACCAGGATGGCCTTGTCTGCGGGGGCTGATCTGGTTCTTGAGATCCCTACGGCAGGCAGTGTCAGCAGCAGTGAGTTTTACGCGGAATGCGGCGTGCGTCTTCTTTCTCATACCGGTCTTGTTTCCGGTCTTTCTTTCGGACTGGAACCTGTCCTTGCGCCTGTGGAGTTAAGAGAAACGCTTTGGGCTGTGGCCAGGGCCGAACTGTCGGATCCGCGTTATCCTGAAAGATTGAACGTTTATCTTTCCGATGGCGTTGGATTTGCTTTCGCGCGTGCCTCTGCCCTGTCAGAGCTTACCGGCGTGTCTTCTGATCTGTTGCGCAAGCCGAACCTCATTCTAGCTGTTGATTATTGCAAGGCACTGATCCGGGCGTCTTCCTCCATGGAGATCTATCCTGTCGAAAGATCCGGAGATTACCATCTTTCCCAGGATCCTGTATCGCCCTCCGCTTCCATTCTGAGGGAACGTCTGCGTCAGGGAGAAGACATAACGGAGTGGCTTCCTCATGATGCCGCCCGCCTTTTAATTGAGACTCCTTTGGCTGCACCTCTGAACAGCTGGTCGGACCTTCTGTATGACCGGATCCTTCACCGGGACGCCAAGGATCTGCAGCAGATCCTGGATGTTTCCGAAGGGCTGGAGCAGCGCATCCTGCGGGTTCTGGATCATCCGATGCCTGTGGAAGAAGCGGTGGAAGCCATCTGCACCAAGCGCTATCCAAAGGCAAGGATACGTCGGATCCTGCTGCGGCTTCTTTTAGAACTGGATCGGGAAGACCCGGATGTTCTGAAAAACCCTCCTTACATTCGTGTTCTGGGTTTTCGAAAAGGCTCCGAGGAACTGCTTTCTGAACTGACCCGCATGGCAGATGTGCCGGTCATCACCAATCCAAGCCGGCAGATCGACTCTCTATCCGCCTCATCTCAAAGGCTTCTGCGCCAGGAGATGCTCCTGACAGACCTCTATTTTGCCCATGTTCCCGGCAGCGGTAAGCGCCGCAGGGCGGAACTTACGGAACCCATCATCGTTATATAAGAAAAAACTCTCGGAAGGAATCTCTCCGAGAGTTTTTATTATTGTCTTAGTTGTTGGCCGGCAGCGGTTCGCTGCGAAGAAGCACGCCCAGCCAGTTGGTCTTGATCGGATAATTGGCTGTGATTCCTTCGTACCACTCGTCATAATCCGCACTGCGCAAAGCGCTTTCCGCGGTATTCATCCACTGCGGTTTCTCATTCATGCTGACAAAGTACATGATGTGATAGCCATATTCAGATTCGATGATCGCGACATCACCCGGCTGGTGATCGACGGCGAAGACCCACTGATCAAACGCGGTGACCATCTCACCCGGGTACACGTTCTCATACAGGCCGCCATTGGTGTTGGACCCTGTATCATCACTGTACTTGTTGGCCAGTGCCGCGAACGCTTCTTCGGTATGCTCGCCATTCTGCCACTCTGCGAAGATCTCCTCTGCCTTGGCTTTGGCATCTTCCTCGGTCACATTGTCATTGATTTGGACCAGGATGTGACGAACATTGGCCGTGTTGTACTCATCACGGGCCGCCGGAGTAACGAGCATAACTACATAGTAACCGGTTCCGTCTGCCTTTTCGATCAGTTCGATATCACCGGCCTTGCGGGAGGCATCAAACAGCCAGCTGCCAAGGTTGGTATCGATAGAATCCGCAGAACTCTTGAGCACGTCGGAACGAAGAGAATTATCGGTCGCTTCTTCGCCGTTCTGCTCCTGGGCACGCTCTAAAGCCTTCTGAGAGAACTGGACCTCATTGGTGATCCCTTCGATGAAAGCTTCCGCGTCCGCCTTAGCCTGCTCCAGGGTGACTTCAGAAGTCGTTTCCGTCGCTGCCTGCTGCAGGAAGGAAACATAACGGAAGTCGACTTTGTCAAAGTTTTCTTTGTTTTCCTGATAGTAAGCTTCCAGATCCTCATCAGTGTAGGAATAGGAATCTCTCTGCTGTTCGGAATATCCGTAGGCCAGAAGTTCCTTCTGCAGGATATTCTTGTACATATCCATGGTGTAGCCCTTGCCGCACAACGAAACGATGTATTTATCGAGCTTCATGCCGGCATTCTGTGCCGCGCTCTCGATCTGGGCGATCTGATCATCATAGGTCTTCTGATCTTCTTCCGACAAGGTGTAGCCGGCCTTCTTAGCCTCCGCGGACATAGCGGAAACGAACTGCAGGCTGTTAAGGGCATCCTGGCTGAAATAGTCAGCGTAGGTCTGACCATCGGTATAATCCTGACTCTTCAGGGACTTGGTCATGTCGATGCCGACATACTGCTCGCCGAAATAAGAACTCATCTGCTGATAGTAATTATTGAAGCTGCTGTTGTAATAATAGCTGTACTCAGCCGCGCTGATCTTATCATTGCCGATCTTGGCAGCCGTGATGGTACGGCGCGCCAGACCGCTGCTTAAGAAGCCTAAGCCTCCGCATACGATGACCAGGATCGCGACGATGATGCCTGCGATCAGTTTTTTCATAGCAGAGGGACGTATTTTCCGGCCGGCGCGTTTCTGATTGCGCTTGCGGATCTTATACGCCTCTGCTTTGCGTTGTTCGATCTTGGACTCATTAGCCATAGAACTCATATCTCCTTTTGATTCAAATGATTTTATACGTGGAAAAACTGGCGGCCACCCCAGTAGGGCGACCGCCGGGCCATGTACTTAAAGTTTGGTTAGAGGATCATTCGTGATGAATGCCCAGCTCTTTGCGGTTCTGCTGCAGGATAGCAGTCTTCTGCTGCATGATCTGGCTGAATTCCTTAGCCTTCTCTTCAGACTCCTGCGCTACATCGTGCAGACGGTCACCGGTAAATTCATTGAGCGCCGTGATCTGCTCCTCGATCTGCATGAGCAGGTCATCCGCGTATTCTTTCGCGCCCTGGCGCATTTCCTTCGCGACGCGCTTTGCGTTCTCGATGATCTCCTCGGCCTGGGCATAGGCAGCGCGGGTGACTTCGTTTTCGTTGATCATCTTGATGCGCTCTTCCTCTGCCTCACGGATCTTCTCCTCAGCCTCGTGCTGGGCATCGACCAAAATGCGGTTCTTCTCTTCCAGGACCCACTTGGACTGCTCGATCTCGGTAGGCAGCTTCAAGCGTACGTCGGTGATCAGATCGAACATTTCCTCACGGTCGATCATAGTTTTGTCACTAAACGGAACGGACTTTCCATGTTCCAGCATATCTTCAATATTCGCAAGAATTTCTTCAATTTCCATCTGACGATCCATCTTAGTTCCTCCTGATTTGTTTGATGATTTTTATTACGTTTTCCGGTACAAAATGTCCCACGTCACCTCCGTGGTGAAGAATATCTTTCACCACAGTGGAGCTGATAAAGGAATACTGTGCGTTGGTACATAAAAACACGGTCTCCATATCAGGATATAGATTCCGGTTGGCCTGCGCAAGCTGCAGTTCATACTCGAAATCCGTGACGGCGCGAAGACCTCGCACCACTATAGTCGCTTTCTGCTCTCGCAGAAAATCGACCAGAAGCCCGCTGAACGGACGAACTTCTACATTCGGCAGATGCTTTGTACCTTCTTTTAACATCTGCAAACGTTCTTCCACCGTGAACATTGGCTTTTTGGAGCTGTTTTCCAGAACTCCTATAACAAGCTTGTCCACTATGGCCGACCCCCGCTCGCAAATATCCAAATGGCCGAGCGTCATGGGATCGAAACTGCCTGGATAAACTCCTATCCTCATTCCATCCTGCTTTCCACCGCGGACGGTACCGCTGTATTTCTTAAAAACGAGAAGCGGGTGACCTTATAATCTCTGACCTTTTCCAGAGAAAGACGATCATCCGGCGGTATGATATCTGTTTTTGAGGAAGATTCCACCACGATGAGACCCTCTTCTTCCAGGATGCCCGCCTCCAGGATAGCCTGTACACAAGGCATTTCCAGATCATGATCATAAGGCGGATCCATGAAGATGATGTCAAACCGCTGTCCTTCCTGGCCCAGCTGACGGATGGCCTGATAGACGTCCTTGATCAAAAGACGGGAGCAGGCTTCAAATCCGGTCGTTTTTACATTGCTGCGAATGCAATAAGCGGCATCCCGGCTAAGCTCCACAAACACCGCTTCTTGCGCGCCGCGGGACAAGGCCTCGATACCAACGCCGCCGCTGCCGGCAAACAGGTCCAGAAAACGGGTGCCCGGCACTTCAAACTGCAGCATGGCAAACAGCGCCTCTCGGGAGCGGTCTGTAGTAGGACGGGTATCCTGCCCCTCACGGGTCATGAGCTTACGGCCCTTGGCCAAACCGGCGATCACACGCATGGCATTCAACCTCTTCCAAATAACTATACTACACCATAAATATTGTAGCGGATTCTGTAAAAATGTCAAGATATATTCATGAATTTTATAGGGAATTCAAGAGCCCGTCCTGCGTCAGGAACCGGTCTATTTTCTCTCTCAGGAAATAAACATCATCCCCCTTAAGATCCGGCCTTTCCCGATACAACTGTTCGGCTGCTTTCTGGGCCAGCCGCAGGATATCCATGTCCTCATAGAGGTTTGCGATCTTGAAATCCGGAAGGCCGTGCTGCCTGAGTCCAAATACGTCACCCGCCCCGCGCAGCCTGAGATCTTCTTCTGAAATGTGGAATCCGTCGTTGGAATCCGCCAGGACTTTGAGCCGTCTTCTGGTCTCATCCTTCGGATTGTCGGTCTTAAGCACGCAGTACGATTCTGCCTGTCCTCGTCCGACGCGTCCTCTGAGCTGATGGAGTTGGGCCAGGCCAAACCGCTCGGCATTTTCCACCATCATGATGGTCGCGTTCGGAACGTTAACACCGACTTCCACGACTGTGGTGGATACCAGGATGTTGATCTCTCCTGAGGCGAAGCGTTCCATGACGTCGTCCTTATCTTTTGGCCTCATCTGGCCATGCAGCAGGCCTACTGTAAGATCAGGAAAGATCTGCGAACCGAGGTATTCCTGATATTGCACAGCGGATTTCAGATCCGCGGCTGCCTCGGACTCTTCATTTTCTTCGACCGCGGGACAGATGATGTAGGCCTGGTGCCCGGCTTCCACTTCTCTGCGAATGAAGCGGTACAGGCGCTCATCATACGAAGAATCCACCACATATGTCTTGATCGCTTTTCTGCCCGGCGGCATGGTCTTGATCACAGAAACATTCATATCTCCGAACAGGATCATGGCCAAGGTCCGCGGGATCGGCGTAGCCGTCATGACCAGGACATTCGGTGCGGCGGATTTGCCTGCCAGGGCCACACGCTGACGCACGCCAAAACGGTGCTGCTCGTCCGTGATGACGACACCCAGTTTATGGAACTCGACGCCCTCCTGGATCAGGGCATGGGTCCCGATCACGACATCGACCTCTCCCTCCGCGATGCGGCGCAGCATCTCTTTTTTCTCCGATGCTTTTAAGGAACCGGTCAGCAGGCCCACCCGGACTCCTAACGGGACCAACAGTTTTTCTGCTTCCTGCATATGCTGACGGGCCAGGACTTCTGTCGGCGCCATCATAGCTCCCTGCAGTCCGTTATCGACGGCCGCGAGCAGGCTCATCATGGCCACGACAGTCTTACCGGAGCCTACATCGCCCTGCACCAGGCGGTTCATGGGACCGGACGAGGCCAGATCATGTTTGATATCTTCCCAGACCGTTTTCTGGTCTGTTGTCAATTCAAAGGGAAGCCTGGACAGCAGGCGCTCTTCCTGAAAGGTGGTCAGCTGATAGCCCTCGGTCAGGTCCTCCATATTGCTGCGGATGCGCATGAGCGCCGCCTGCTGAATGAAGAATTCATCAAAGACAAGGCGGTGACGGCTCCACTCTTTTTCTTCGAATGTCTGCGGAAAATGGATATGATGCATGGCATAGCGCTCATCCGTCAGTTCCATCTCCTTGCGCAAAAACAAAGGCAGATATTCGACCAGTTCTTCATCAAACTGATCCAGGGCCTTCCGGATCATGTTCCGCAGCACCTTCGTGGAGATGCCGGCGGTCAGCTTATAGATGGGTTTGATGCCCTCTGTCTCATCAGCCTCTTCCTCCAGCCGGGTGTAGGCAGGAGAAACCAGCTGCACTTGATTGTACTTTCGCTGCACCTTGCCCCGGAACAGATAGGTGCCGTCCTGAACGATGGCCTTCATCAGATAGGGCTGATTGAACCAGACCGCGGTCAGCTGTCCGGTCTCATCCCCGATCCGCACCTGGGTGACCGTAAACTTGCCCTTGTGGAAATTGCGCGGTTTGGCCAGGATACGGCATTTCAGGACGCACTCCTGATCCAGCGTCACCTCCCGGATGGGCGTGATGGTCCGGTAGTCCTCATAATCCCGGGGAAAGTGCGTCAAAAGATCCTCTACCGTGATGATATCCATCTTGTAGAGGAGTTTGGCTTTGCTTTCTCCGATACCGGTCACCGCCGTGACCCGGTCACGCAATCCACTCATATCGCTTTCAGTCTCCCATCTTTGTGAAAAAGCGGAGGGTGCCTTTTTGGTCCCTCCGCATTCGATTTTGCTTATTCAGCTGAAATGATGTAGTAATACAGCGGCTGGCCGCCATCATGGATCTCGATCTCCAGATCCGGATAGGTCTCTCTCATGTAGGCCTCCAACGCGTCTGTCAACTGCTGATCGGCATCCTGACCATAGAAGATGGTCATCAGCTCCGGTCCGCCCTCCATCATCGTATCCAACAGCTTTTTGGTCGTCTCCAGCTGATCGGCGCCGGCCGCGCACACCTCGTCATCCATGATAGCGAGGATATCATCCTTGTGGATCTCGAAATCATTGATGTGGGTGTCACGCACCGCGAAGGTGACCTGTCCGGTCACGACGGTGGAAAGGCTTTCCTTCATGGCTTCAACGTTTTCTTCAACGTTTTCCGAAATGCCATAGTTCAACATGGCGGTGATGCCCTGCGGAATGCTGCGGGAAGAGACGACGTAAACTTTCTTCTCTTTCGTTAACGTAGCTGCCTGACGGGCCGCCAGGATGATATTCTTGTTATTGGGCAGGATGACCACGTTCTTCGCGTTCACCTGATCGATCGC
>ONBQ01000031.1 GCA_900316145.1 uncultured Eubacteriales bacterium | reverse complement strand
GTAAAGGTGAGCGCCAGCGAACCTTCGCTTCTATACTTATGTATACTCCGACAAAACGCAGCGAGGCAGGCGAAGCCTGACGAGCTGAAGCATGGCGGGCACTCTATTTACGAACTTCGATCACTTCTCCATCTATTTCTATCGCCGTTACCTCATGAATATCTATCTTATTCTGAAAGACAATGCTTATGTATGTTTGTTCCTTATACGGAACCTGATCTGCTTCCCAGGATAATTCTTCTCCTGCAGAAAACTTTTCCTCATACTCCGCAGCAGAATATCCCATTCTGGATCCATCTTGAAATACAAGATAAATATCATGCTGAGGCAAACTCTCATGCAGTTCCGAGCCCTGAATCGTTGCATCCCAGATCCACAAACCCAGCGGAGAAAGCGTCATATCCGTATAATGTCCATGATCCGGGATCTCAATTTGCTCATATGGCTCCAGTGATTTCATTTCAATGGTTATATCAACAGGAAACTCTTTCTCATTTGCAAAATCCTGCAACGTATTGATCTTCAAAGAGAGCTCCGTCGCCTGTGTCAATCTTCTGATATGAACAGTGTGATAAACGACGTTTTCTTCCGGATGATCAACTGCTTCCGGTCCTTCCTGCATGCTTTGGAACTGCGTCCTGCCATCCGTATTCATTGAGACCTCGATGCCAGGTATAAAAGAAGAAATCGCTTCTCCTTCCAGACTTTCCACCGAAAAACGAACGATCACATTGTGCTGGTCTGTTTCTATATCATTAATGGTAACACAATACTTTTCGTTGCTCTCACTCATAGATCCAGGAGCAGAGGAATCACTGTTGTTTTTATCTGCCTCTGAACTGCATGCTGTGCAAAAGAACACACAAAGCATGAGTACTAAAAAGAGAATCTTACTCATATAGCAATTTCGCTCCTTTCATTTCTGCCTGATGGCCGCTCATTCTTGACAAAAAGCTTTGAAGACTTCCTGGAATGATCAGTACTCTGTTACAAGCTCTGCCGAAGCAATAAAATGACCGTAGTTTGAAGTAATATCCCAGTCTACTTTTTTACTGCTCTTCCATTTTCCCGGCTAATTCCCTCAGCCTTTTCTCGAACTGTTCTCTGGAGACCGCTCCTCTTTCCCGGATGGCTTCTGAAAAAGCCTTCTGCTTCTGATAAAGCTTGAGTCTCCTCTCTTCCGGGCTCAGCGCCATCCATTCATCCTGGTCTATGATCCTCTCCATCCGCAGGTCAAACAGGGCGGATCTGCCTTCATTTATGATCCTCAGTTTGTTCCAGCCAGACAAGTCTGCATTGGCTTCTGTCTTGTCCAATATCTCATAGATCCCATCCGCATCCTCATTCACAAAGCACCGGTCGATCTTATCCTCGTCCATAAGATAGTTCCTGGTCTCTCTTCCAAACATCAGCTTCCTTTTCTGGAGCGTCTCCTTATCACGCTGCAATTCTCTCTTCGTTGCCCGTATCTTGGATTTCAGGAAAGAAGTTCCTTTAATGAAGACCGCATAGTCCTCAAAGATCGAGGGATCATCGAAATAAAGATAGATCCAGTAATAGTATTATACGGCAAAACCCTATCAAAAAACAACATGCGCGAAATATAGTTTCTAATAATAGAGAATAAGATATTCGGGTCGTCTTGTTTTCTCAAATGAAAAACGATATAATGACTTCACGGAGGAATAATAGATGAAACGTAAAACTTTGATCCTGGCAGGTGTTGTGTTTATTCTCATCGGAGCCGCTATACTGATAGCGTTCGGTTCTTCTTTTTCGTGGAAAATACCCGTCAGCTCTGCTGACTATGCGGCGGAAGATTATTCGGTTACGATAGAACAAGATCATGAGATCGTACGAGTGACCGGACAGCATCTGGAAGGTCAGAACCTTTGTGTGGATCTTCGATCTGTTTCCCGCGGCAGGGCTTATTTAGATGTGGTCGATCCCAACGGCAAAGCGCGTATGGAAGTGATCTATGTCCATCTCTTCGGTATCATCACAGCAGGCCAATTCTTAGGGGAATCCACCGGTTCTAAGATCATCCCGATCCTGGTAATGATCTACTTACTGTTGGTGCTTTTCTCTGTGATCCTGGCATACCGCCGCAGTACACGCCAAACCCTGTACCGCTACGCCAATGTCCGCTATCTGGGCTGGATCATCTTCCTGTCCATAATGCTGCTTTTGCAGATACCTTATCTATTCAACACCAGCAGTCTCATATCCACCATCGGTACTACTCTTTCATCCGCTTCCTCTGTGGCGACCATCGTATTTCCTATCGCCTTCATCGTTTCCATTTTTGTCGCTATCAGCAATATACAGTTGCTGCGGCGGGAAGGACGCAACTGGCGCAACCTTCTAGGTATCATGCTTGGGCTTTTGGTATGCTTGAGTACTGTCCTTCCTTCCTTACTTTCCGATTATTTACAGAGTTCTACCCTCATCGATGTTCATAATGAGCGCCTGATCTGGACCTATCTGGATTCAGGCGTGACCGATATCGTTCTGGTATCTCTGTCTTATCTGGAATGCATCTTATGGGCCACCGTGATCCTGGCCGGCAAGGCAGCTAAGCGGATCCCCGCCTTTGACAAGGATCATATCCTCATCCTGGGCAGCCAGATCCGCAAAGACGGGACCTTAACACCACTCTTGCAAGGACGGGCGGACCGCGCTGTTGAATTCGCTCGTATGCAAAAGGAAGCGACAGGAAAGGACATTATCTTCGTGCCTTCCGGCGGACAAGGATCGGATGAGGTCATCGCGGAAGCCCAGGCGATCAAAAACTACCTGATCAGCACGGGGATCCCGGAAGACAAGATCCTGGCGGAGGATGCTTCCACCAATACCTATGAAAATTTCAAAAACTCTATGGCGCTCATTCAAAAGAGCGGTGCCTCTGATGCGAAGATCGCCTTTTCTACCACAAACTACCATGTATTCCGTTCCGGCATTCTGGCGGAGCAGCAGGGCATCCTGGCGGAAGGCATCGGCAGCCGCACCCGCACCTATTTCTGGGTCAACGCGTTTGTGCGCGAATTCATCGCTACTATGTATTCCGAATGGCGGAAACACTTAAGGGTCATTCTATCTCTTATGGCTTTGACGGTATTTCTGGAAATCCTGGTCTATATATCCAACATCTTGTAACTTCTGCAAAGATATGATTCGCATGCAGTCATCGGGCTGCATGCGTTTTTTTCGTTTCAATAGCATCTTGACAAACCAGATGTATACGCACATAATCAAGGCAAATTCCTGTTGCGCGTGAACATACTGAATTTTGCAAAGGAGGAGATCCAATGAAAAAAGTTCTGATCTACCAAGGTGGTTGGGACGGACATGAGCCAAAGCAGACCTCTGCTCGTTTTGGGCGTCTGATGGAGGAAGAAGGCTACGCGGTCGAGATCTTCGATTCGCTGGACTGCTTAGCGGATTACGAAAAGCTTTTGGAATATCATCTGATCGTTGGATGCTGGACCATGGGCTCCATCGACCCTCAGTATTCTAAGAATATTGCCCGCGCGGTCGGGGCCGGCGTTGGCCTGGCGGGCTGCCACGGCGGATTGTGCGACTCATTCCGTCAGGATACCGAATGGCAGTTCATGACCGGCGGCCAGTGGGTCAGCCATCCCGGCGGTGACGGGGTCGAATACACGGTCAATATCTGCCACGGATCCTCCCCGATCGTAGAGGGCCTGGAAGATTTCAAGGTCTGCTCGGAGCATTACTATCTGCATGTGGATCCGGCTATCGAAGTGCTGGCCACGACCCGCTTCCCTTCTGTCAGCTACTATCATATTTCCAACAAACCGGTGGATATGCCGGTAGCCTGGACCAAGTTCTGGGGCAATGGCCGGGTATTCTATTCTTCCCTCGGCCATCATGACGATGTATTTGAAAAGTCCCCGACGGCAGAGATCCTGATGAAGCGCGGCATGTTGTGGGCTGCCGAGGGCAGACAGTATGTGCTGGATCACGGCCTGACCACCGAGCGTTTCGAGAACAAAGCGAAAATGTACTGATTCCTGTATAAGGAGGCATGAACGTGAATACTGTGAAGATCGGTATCGTCGGATGCGGCGCGATCAGCGGCATCTACCTTGAAAATATCACAAACCGGTTTCAGGAGATCGAGATCCTGGGTGTTTGCGATCTGATCCCCGAACGGGCACAAAACGCGGTAGAAAAATACAATATTCCCAAGCTGTATCAGGATATGTATGAACTGTTCCAGGATCCGGACGTGGACATCGTTTTGAACCTGACCCGGCCCTATGAACACTATGGCGTGACCATCCCCGCTCTGAAAGCCGGCAAACATGTTTACTCCGAAAAACCTCTGGCCGCCTCTCTGGAAGAAGGCCGGGAAATCGTGGCCCTGGCGGAAGAAAAGGGGCTGATGCTGGGCGGCGCGCCGGACACGTTCCTTGGTGCCGGCATCCAGACCTGCCGCAAGCTCATCGATGATGGCGTGATCGGCGATATCGTAGGCTGCGCCGGATTTATGATCTGCCACGGACATGAGACCTGGCATCCGGACCCCGAATTCTATTACAAATACGGTGGCGGCCCGATGTTCGACATGGGTCCTTATTATCTGACCGCCATGGTGAATCTTTGCGGTAATGTAGAGGCTGTTTCGGCCATGACCCGCACTACGTTCTCCAAGCGTCTGATCACCAGTGAGCCGCACAATGGCGAGATCATTGATGTGGATGTGCCGACCTTGTACGCAGGCAGCCTGCGCTTTGAAAGCGGCGCCATCGGGACCTTGTATACGACCTTTGATGTATACTATCCCGGACAGGCCCGGCTGGAAGTCTATGGTACAAAAGGAACTCTGTTCGTTCCGGATCCCAACACCTTTGGCGGACCGGTCCGCCTCTATATCCCGGGCCAGGAGATCCAGGACATAGACCTTACCTTCGATTATGCGGATAACAGCCGCGCTTTGGGCCTTGCGGACATGGCAAAAGCCCTTCAGACCGGACGCGATTTCAGAGCTAATTATCATCAGACCTTCCACGTGCTGGAGATCATGGAGGGCTTCGCCACTTCCGGTCAGATCGGCGCGCAAGTACCGATCGGATCCCGATTCGAAGCGCAGCCTCCCATGGATCCTTCCCTGCCCCATGGCATTCTGGACTGATTTCCTTAAAACAAAAAGTCCCTGACATCAGCTGTTGATGTTCAGGGACTTTTTTTGCTTCTACAGCAGGTTCACCAGGCCGCTGAGGCCAATCATGCAATAGACCAGCTTGCGCAAAATGGTCGTTTTTACTTTATCCACGATCTTTCCGGCGATGGTCGTGCCGATCAGGATGCCGGCCATGCCGACCGCGATATAGATCAGGTTCTTAGGTCCCAGGATCCCTTTGAAGAAGCGGAATCCTGTGTTATACACATTATTGACCAGGAAGAACAGCTGCAGGGTTCCCAGATATTCATGCAAGTCATGCGTGCGGTTTAAGAAATACAGGACCATCAAAGGACCGCCGATCCCGAACAGGCCATCACAGGCGGCTGAGATGATGATGCAGAAGACCGCCACGATAAATGGCATTTTGTGATCCCCATCCGTGCGGGCAAATCCAAGATAGTATTCGGACAAGACGATCAGGAAAGCCCCCAGCGCTTTTTTCATCAAAGCCGGATCGACCGCTGTGGAAAAGTGGATCACAAGACTGGACACCACCAGATACAGAGCGGATGGGATCAGCGCCTGTTTGACAAGAATGTTTTTCCGATAGCGGCAGATCATCACGGCACCCATGATAAGGGTCGTGGCGACTGCTATGCCTGCTGCCTGCGCCATGGGAAAATAATGCGGAAGCACCATCATGATGACGATGCACGAGCCAAAGCCTGTCACTCCCTGTACCAGTCCGGCCAGAAAGGTGATCAGGATCAAAATCAGATAGATCATGAAAATATGTCCTTTGAATTATCAGATCACGATCCAGCCCAACCCCTGCAGGACACTGGTGATCAGGATGACCAGGATGAAGATCGGAGCGATCCACTTGACCATGATCGTATAGAACTTCTTTACCTTGAACCGGTCATTGATCTCGACCTCGTCGATGATGGCCTGAGGCCGGATCACGAAGCCGACTACGATGCAGGTAAGCATGCCGACGATCGGAAGCAGGACGCTGTTGGACACGAAGTCAAGGAAATCCAGGATATCAAAGCCGAAGATCCTGACCGAGCTTAAGGGACCAAAGCCCAGAGAACACACCACGCCAAGCGCGATGCCATACACGAGGACCAGGATCGTCGCTTTGCGTCGGCTTACGTGGAAACTGTCGATCAGGCCGGAAACGATGGCTTCCATGATAGACACGGAGCTGGTAAGCGCCGCGAACAGCACCAGGAAGAAGAACAAGGTGCCGATGATGCTGCCTCCCGCCATACTGTTGAATACTTTCGGCAGGGTCTCGAACATGAGCGAGGGCCCATTGCCCAGGGCGCCTTTATCTCCGTTGGAGAAGACAAATACCGCCGGAATGATCATAAGGCCTGCCAGGAAGGCGATCATGGTGTCGAAGATCTCGATCTGGCGGGTGGCCTTTTCGATGTGCTCTTCTTTTGAAAAATAGGATCCATAGGTGATCATGATGCCCATGGCCAGTGACATGGAATAGAACAGCTGCCCCAGGGCTGCCAGGAATGTTTTAACGTTCAGATCCTTAAGATTGGGCAGGAGATAATACCGGATGCCTTCCGCCGCGCCGGGGCGTGTGACGACATAGCCCGCAAGCACGACCGTCAGCACGACCAGAGCCGGCATGAGGAACCGGGACAGTTTTTCGATGCCGCGGTTGACGCCGAAGATGATGACGAGCGCCGTGATCCCGATGAACACCAGAAACCAGATCAGCGGCTCACCTGCAGAAGAGATGTAATCCGTAAAGAAGGTATCGCTGCAGGCCTGGGCTGCTTCTCCAAAGGCCATGACCGCTGTATACTTGGTGACCCATCCGCCGATCAGGCAATAGTACGGGAAGATGAGCACCGGGACGATGGTGGCGAGCTTGCCGACCCAGCCCCATTTCTTGTGAAGGGCGCCAAAGGCCTCCATGGGGCTTAAACGCGTTTTACGGCCGATGGCGATCTCCGTGACCATAAGCACGAAGCCAAAGGTGATCGCCAGCGCGATATAGACGAGAAGGAACGCTCCTCCTCCATACTGCGCGGCCAGATACGGGAACCGCCACAGATTGCCCAGTCCGACCGCAGACCCGGCGGCCGCCAGCACGAACCCTACTCTTCCTCCAAATGTGCTCCTATCGTCTTCCATATACTGTCTCCTGCCTGATTAGTTTATTAGTTGAAATCGATGAAGCATTATACCATATTCACGGAAAAACTTCAAGCAGATCTCCTGTTTAACCTCTGAAATTGGCCGGCTGATCTTTCTTTTCTTCCAGGAATTCTTTATAGAAGGGCAGGAAGGTCTGGGGATCGCGCACGACGCAGCCGGTCGGCTTATGGGCGCGGATCAGGTCTCCGCACTTGCCGCAGGTCAGGCAGATATGTTTGGGATCCAGGCGGCCATCCGTTAAGATCTCGTTCGCGAAAGAGGGATCCGCGAAGGCCATCCGGCCAAACAGCATGCCATCGCAAAGGCCTTGTTCAATGGCGCCGGCCGTGTACAGATCCGCGAACTGGCGCAGATATGTCGGGGCGGAGGCCCAGATGACCATGTCCGGCACGGCCGCTTTCACGGCTCCGATGCCGTTGATCATGCGGGAAAGACCCTCAAAGGGGTGTTCATCCGGCGGATACTTGCCGGCATCGAAAGGCCGGGTCACATGGGTGGTCGCGTAGGGATTGCCCATGGTCAGGTCAATAAAGGATAGACCCAGCTCCTCCCGCATCTCTCGTACCAGGCGGATCGGTTCCGACAGATCCGGCTCCAGTCCGGAACCCTCGCTGACGCCGAATCCATAAGGCCATGCGTAGCCATCATAGATCCCAAGGCGGGATGTCACCTGAAAGTCCTTATCTTCCCAGACTTTGGCCGCCCGGATCCCGTTTTTGAGCAGACGGGTGCGGTTCTCATAACTGCCTCCATAAAGACCGGGACGGTTATAGGCGGACGTGAGCTCCGCCAGCAGGTATCCATGGCAGGATTTGATGTCCACCGCGTCAAAGCCGGCTGCTTTTGCCATGCGGGCTGCTTCTCCGAATTTCTCCTCCAGCGCCATAAGATAATCATCGGACACGATGCAGGAGTCATCCGCGGCGCGGTACTGTTCCAGTTCCGGATGACGGTAGGCGATCAGCGGCGCCGGCTTGTTGTCCGGGTTGGAATACCGTCCACTGTGATTGGCCTGCAACACCAGATAAGGTGCATAGCCATTGGTCTTCAGGCCCGTTTCCTTGATCTCCTCGTTCAGCCGTCTGTAACTGTCCAGGTTCTCCGGAGTCAGCAGCAGCTGCGTCCGGGAGGACCGTCCTTCCTCCACGATCGACACCGCTTCATACCAGATCAGCGCGGCTCCGCCCTTTGCCTCCTGAACATACCGTTTGCGGGTGTAGTCCGAGGGAGAGCCGTCCGGCAGGGAATCAGCGCCTTCCATCGGCGCGATGCCCAGCCGGTTGCTGAAAGTGGCATCACCCGCCGTGACAGGCATGCGCAGCACTGTGGTATCCTTGGCAAAGGGAAGCTTTACGCCCAGTTCCTCTGCCTTCTGCTTCACTTCTTCCAGTGATCTATAGTGAAATTTCTCGTGTTTCATACACGACCTCCTTACTGCTTCAGGCTTATTCTATCCGATGCCTTTTGATGAAACAAGCCCCTGTGATGTTTTTCTCACAGGGGTTTACGGTTTATCTTACAACGGGCGGGTAATGTCCTTAAGGAACGCGCGGGTCTCCTCATCCAAGAGCGGTGAGACCTTATCATAGACTTCCTGATGATAGGCATCGATCTGATGGATCTCCTCCGCGGTCAAAAGCTCTTTGACGATGGCTTCCCGCTCATACGGGCACATGGTCAGCGTTTCCATGCGCAGGAACCGGCCCCACTCGTTCTCGGTGTACGGCACGACCATGACCAGGTTTTCGATACGGACGCCGAACTTGCCGGTCGGATAGAAGCCCGGTTCGTTGGATACGATCATGCCCGGCTCCAGTTTGACACGGTTTACGCCGTAGGAAATGTTGTGCGGTCCTTCGTGGACGCTCAGCAGGTAACCCACACCATGACCGGTACCGTGTTTATAATCCAGGCCTCTGTCCCAAAGCGGCTTGCGGGCCAGGATATCCAGCGCGGTTCCGGTGGCGCCTTCCTTGAAGCAGGCGTGACCCAGCGCCAGATGGCCTTTCAGCACCAGCGTGTAGGCTTCCTTTTCTTCCTCCGTCAGCGGACCGCAGGCGATGGTACGGGTGATATCCGTCGTGCCTTCCAGGTACTGGGCACCGCTGTCCACCAGCAGGAAGCTTTCCGGATGGATGGTGGCGCAGGTTTCCTGTTCGGGATCATAGTGAACGATGGCTCCATTCGGGCCGTAACCGGCGATCGTCGTGAAGCTGATACCCAAGGAGTTCTCCTGGTCGACGCGCATCTGATCGAGAACCGCGGCCGCGTCACACTCGGTCATGTTCTGGTCGGCATGCTCCTTGACCCATTTCAGGAAACGGACCATGACAGCGCCGTCTTTGATGTGCGCTTTGCGGAAATTGGCCTGCTCGGTCTCGTTCTTCAAGGCCTTCATCTGGATGACGGCATCGATCTCTTCTTCCACGATCTTCCATCCTTCCGGGATGCTTTCCAGAAGCAGCTGGTTGATGAGTTTCTTATCCAGATCGATGGTGGAGGGCTTCAGCGATTTCAGATGGTCTGCCAGCGCGTCATAGGGCATTACTTCAACGCCGTCCTGCTGAAGCAGAGCCTTCATGTCTTCCGGGACCTTGGCCGTTTCAATGAACAGCACGCAGCTGTCCTGGCCGACCAGGGTGAAGGCGTACGCTACCGGCGTCGCATAGATATCATGGCCTCGATAGTTCAGAAGCCAGGCGGAGGATTCCAGCGAAGCGATCAGATAGTAGTCCGCTTTTTTCTCCGTCATGTGTGCGCGCAGGCGCGTAAGCTTCTCTACCCGGGATTCTCCCGCATAGGCGACAGGCAGGTCGAAGATCGGATCCTGCGGAAGCTGCGGACGGTCCGTCCAGACTTCGTTGAGGAGATCTTCGGCGCAGGAAAGGTTCAGTTCCTTAGCCTTAAGCTTCTGCTTCAGACCGATAGCCTGGAAGCTGCCAAGCGTGCGGCCGTCGATACCGACGACACCCTTTTCCGGGGTGTTCTCAACTACATAATCCTGCCATGCGGGAACGCCCGGCTCGCCGATCTTCATCAGCTCGATGCCCGTACCGGCCAGCTGCGCTTCTCCTTGCAGGAAATAGCGGCCATCGACCCAGCAGGCAGCCTTGTCCGCGGTAATGACCACCGTGCCGGCGGATCCGGTAAAGCCGGAGATATAAGCGCGGCCTTTCCAATAGGTGGCGACATATTCACTCTGATGCGCGTCAGAGGATAAAACGATATACGTATCTACATGGTGCGCGGCCATGACCTCACGAAGAGCGGCCACGCGGGCAGGGATCGGATTCATAACAGTTTTTCCTTTCTGAACTTTCGTTACTATAAAAATATACACCCTTTCCGCTCAAGGCGCAAGGGCGCGTCTTGCATTTCCTGTGGATTTCCCGTATACTGGATCCAAAGGAGCGTGACGATATGAAAACTTACAATGTAAAATATTTTCCTGAAAAGCCCGTCTGGAGCGAGGTTCCGGAGGCTCTTGTCGACGTTTACCCCTGGGGCTGCCCCTGGGATGAAGAGGATTATCTGACTGTGGCCGCGATGGCTGCTCTGACCGATGCCGGTCTGCACATCCTGATGGCCTGCGATGAACTGGAGCCTTTGGCCACCTTTACGGAGAACGATCAGCCGGTATGCCAGGACAGCTGCCTCGAATTCTTTGTCAATTTCGCGCCGGAAAAGGGTTCTGATTACCTTAACCTCGAATGCAACGCCAACGGTGCCATCTGGAGCGCTTATGGTCCGGACCGCGCGCACCGGCAGTTCTTAAAAGACATGGGGCTGGATGCCCCGAAAGTGACCGTACACAAGAGCGAATTCGGATGGGGCGTGGAATACCTGATCCCACAAGAGACGATCCAGGCGTTGTGTGGCCGCGCCTTAAAACCGGGCGATACCTTCTCTGCCAACTTCTACAAGTGCGGCGACTGCACGGACACTCCGCATTACGCGGTCTGGAATCCGGTCGAAGCGCCGCAGCCGGACTATCATCGGCCGGAATGCTTCGGCATTATGAAAGTGGATGAAGCGTAAACTGATTTCTATGATAGTCAAGAAGGCCTTCCTGCTTCATTTTCATCAATTCCCGTGACAGGGCCGAACGATCCAGATTCAGAAATTCAGCCATTCCTTTTCGGCTCATGCTCAATCGGAATGTATTACTATGATTCCTTGTCGCTTCTTCTTGCAGGAAGGCTGCTATGCGCCCTCGTGCGGTATGCGATCCCGTACAAAGGATCTTGGTCAACATTTTCTGGTTCTCTTCGATCGCGTTCAGATACAGATTCTTTAAGACCTTCTGTCTCCAATTCGTATTGTCCTGTCTAGGATAAAGGACGGTATGAATGTATAAGAACAAGACCTCACAGTCTTCCTCCGCAATAATGTCTAAATGCTCAATGGCGTGCCATTTTGCGGCATAGATCTCATTAAAGGATCCCCCTTTCCGGATAGAACCAAGTGGGGTGATTCCACCCGTCCAGTCTTTTCGCTCATAACGAGCTTTTCCTTCCAGAAGCAAGCCGGCCGCACTAAATCTGTCGCCGGCTTTTTTGATCGTTTGGCCGGCCTGAAAGCAGGCCACATGTGCATTCATGTGTTTCAAAGCTTCTCTGTATTCTTCTTCCGTCAGATCCCGGAACCAGTCAGTCCGTCGAACCATGTGATCTACGTAATCCATGCCCATGTTCTCCCCCTTTAATTTCCGTATCAAATTTGGTTGCTATAGCAACGAAAAAAGCATCCACCCGCTAAGCGGGTGGTTTTTCACATGCGGGCATAGCCCTCTGTTCCTCGCTTACACGTAAAACGTGTGATAAAACAACTGCCAACTGCGATTCTGTTACTTGCCGCCCTTAAAAGGGCCGCTGTCGCTGACTGTTAATTGTTCTCCCAGCTCATC
>ONBQ01000171.1 GCA_900316145.1 uncultured Eubacteriales bacterium | reverse complement strand
ATTACACGCGCTTTTATTCTCATCCTGTAGGGCCTTGGCACTGTACGGGACAGGTTCTTAATAATAAAAACCATCAGGTAATGACTGATGCGGGGCAAGCGGTTTTGATCGCTTATTTCACTTACTTTGTCCTCTTATTCAGTACAAGCAGAGCACCTGCGATCAGCAGTACGCCCACGCCAAGACCGATCCAGGGCATTCCGGTAAAACCGATGATCAGGTAGCCGATGGCGCAGATGACGGCGACCAGCGTCGCGTAGGGGATCTGGGTCTCGACGTGGCGGATGTGCTGGCATTCCGCGCCGGTCGAGGCCAGGATCGTGGTATCGGAGATGGGGGAGCAGTGATCGCCATAGACGGAACCGGCCAGCGTCGCGCCTAAAGCCGGGACCAGGATGGACTCTCCGCCGGACGCCTGGCAGATCATGATGACGATCGGGATCAGCATACCGAAGGTGCCCCAGGAGGTGCCCATGGAGAAGGACATCAGCGCCGCGATGACGAAGATGATGAAGGGCAGAAGCTGCAGTGGCAGGTTGGAGGAGCTGACAAAGCTGGAGATGAACTCGCCGGTACCGATCATCTCACGGCAAACGCCGCCTAAGGTCCAGGAAAGGATCAGGATCAGCATGGGAGCGATGATGTTGCTGATGCCCTTGACGATGGATTCCACGAATTCCTTCGGTGTGATGAGCTTGCGGGGAATGTACAGGATGAAAGCGGTGATCAGTCCGGCAAAGGCGCCAAGGGAGAGGCCGGCGGTCGGATAAACGCCGATCGCTTCCGAGAAGGGAGTGCCGCTGAAGAAGCCGCCTACATAAGCCATGCCCAGGATCGCGCAGATGACAAGGACCAGGACCGGAAGGACCAGATCGATGACACGGCCCTTCGGGGATGCGCCTTGTGCCGCCTCTTCCGAGACGAGAGGCGTTTTGCGGGAAGCGGCTTCTTCTTCCGCCTTGCGCATCTTGCCAAAGTCCTTGCCGGAAATGCAGATGAACAGGACCATGATGATCGTAAGCAGGGCGTAGAGATTGTAGGGAATGGTGGAGAGGAAGGCGTGGAAGCCGTTCTCTTCACTGATGTAAGAAGCGACCGCTACTGCCCAGGAGGAGACCGGCGCGATGATGCAGACCGGCGCGGCCGTGGCATCGATGATGTAGGCCAGCTTCTCACGGGAGATCTTTTGTCTGTCATAGATGGGACGCATGACGGTACCGATGGTGAGGCAGTTGAAACCGTCATCGATGAAGATCAGGACGCCCAGCAGAGCGGTGGCCAAACGGGTCGCCATCTTGCTCTTTAAATGGGTCTCGGCCCAGCGGCCATAGGCTTCCGTACCGCCGGACCGGCCGATCAGGGTGACGACCGCCCACAGCAGGGCCAGGAAGATGATCATGTAGGAGTTGTCAGAGATCTTGGCCGCCATCATATCAAAAGTATGGGAGGCGATGGCCACGACCGGCTCACCGGCCGCGATCACATAAATGACCATGCCGGAAATGACACCCAGAAACAGGGAAGAGTAGACTTCTTTTGTGACCAGCGCCAGGATGATAGCGGTCAGTGGCGGGAGAATGGAAACAAAACCGGTTTCGATCATGAGGACAGGTCCTTTCATATTATTGTAATTGCTATCATTATAGTATGATATATAAGTTGTGTCAAACAGAATTAGGTTCCATAGATCCGGGTGTAGACACAGGATCAATAAGCCGTTATAATGGGAAAAAGTAAGGAAATACACATCAAAGGAGATAGGGATCATGGCTGAAGATCGGATCCGTCAACTACTGGAACATGAGAAAAAACTGTTTGCGGAAATACCGCTGAAGATCGTGACCGAAAAGATCAAAGAAGAAGAGATCTGGATCCCGGGTGAGGATGGTGTAAAGCTTCGGACGCAGATCTGGCTGCCGGAGAACGTGTCTCCGGCTCCGACCGTGGTCGTACGCAGTTGCTATCCGCACCAGGAGCCAATGCTCATACAGCGGGCCCAGGAATTTGCGAAACGGGGTTTCGGCTTCGTACTGCAGTGGTGCCGGGGAACAGGAGGTTCGGAAGGAGCCTGGGAGCCCAACGTATACGACCGGGCGGACGGACTGAGCCTGATGAACTATTTGCAGCAGGATGACCGGTTTGGAAATCTGGGATACTGGGGCGACTCGTATCTGGCATTCACCGGCTGGGTGATGGCGGATGCCGTGCCGGAGAAAGTGCGTACGATGTATCTGGGCGTCTATGGCTGCGATAGGCATGTATCTGCTTATAAAGACGGTTTGTTCCGGCAGGATATCCTGACGGCCTGGGCAATGGACAATGCCGGCCATCCGGTGGATGCCGATTATATGACATCGGCGGCTTTCCGCCCGCAAGTGCGTGTGGATGAGGCCTTGTGGGGCGGACGTCTGGATTGGTACCGGGACTGGATCACCAATACCGATCGGGACTGCGCGTACTGGTCTTCCGGTTTCTGGAAAGAACTGATGGATATCCCGGGCAAGATCCGGATCCCGCTGTTCATCAAGGAAGGATGGTATGATCACCATCTTGGAAGCGCGTTGGTCACGTATGACCGGCTTTCTAAAGAGGCGAAAGCCCATAGCACACTGGAGGTCGGGCCATGGAACCATGGGTATCGCCCTGCGGTGCGGCATCAGGAACTGAACAACCTGGGAGATACCAGCCTGTCCTCCCCTATGTTGTGGTTCGACCGGATCCTGCGCCGCGGTGAGATGCCGGATGGACTGACCCGCCGGTATGTGATCGGCGCGGATTGCTGGGAAGAGAAGCCGGCCGGGACCGATCAGGAAACAGAGATCGTACGCTTTTATCTGCAGGAAGGAAAGCTGAGCCAAACCGCACCGCTTGAGACAGGTACGGTGGAATATGATTATGATCCGAACGACCCGGTGCCTTCCTATGGTGCTGAATCCCTGTTTAAAACGATGCAGAACGTAGGCAGCCTGATCCAGCCGGAACCGGACTACCGGGCGGACGTGAAGAGTTTCCTTTCCGATCCCATAGAAAAAGCCCTGTCGATCGAAGGATCGATCACGGTACGTCTTTATGTGCAGAGTGACGCGGAGGATACATCCTTCACCGCCAAGCTGATGGAAGTCTTTCCAGATGGACAGGCAGTCAATATCCGCGGAAGCATCACGACGCTCGCCTATCGAAACGGGCGTGCGAAACGCGGCACTTACGTTCCAGGTGAATGTGTCGAGATCACGATCCCGATGTGGGATATCAGCTGGAAGGTGCAGGCCGGTTCGCGATTGCGCCTGGACATCAGCTCCTCTGATTTCCCTCAATATGCGGTGCATCCGAATGTGACCGGCCCCTGGTCCTTAGCGGAAGAAACAAAAACGGCCCATCAGACGGTCTGGTTCGGCGAGTCCTGCCCATCGGCGGTGGAACTTCCGGTCCAATCGTAAAACAAGATCGCCATGCTAATACAAAAACGAAACCCTCGAGTTCAGATATCCTGATCTCGAGGGTTTTGATCAATAACCAAGAGTCCAATCTACGATGTGGATCGGGTCTTCGCCGGATAGGACCCGTGTCAGATTGCGGATGGCCACATCGAGCACACGCTCATAATTGATGCCCGCGCGGTATCCGCCGGAAATGTGCGGCGTCCTGTAACGATGATCTTGGTGGGCATGAGGGGACTCCTTTGCGTGCATGTTTTTGTATGATCCAATCATATCATGTAAGATCCGGAATAACAATGTATTAAATCATACTCTTTCCCTTGTATCCCGACCGAAAAAGATGCTATAATGATCATCAGAACAAACAGAAAGAAGCAATTCATTTTGATTATATCAAAGCTGTTGAAGATCCGGGGCATCGAGTGGGAAGACAGCGCTCCCTCCCAGGAAGAATTGTATAAGCTCTGTCTCAAGATCGCCTGGCCGGCAGTCGTAGAGGGCATGCTGCTGTCCATCATCAACTCCATCGATACGATGATGGTAGGCAGCATGGGATCGGCCGCTATCGCTGCGGTAGGTCTTACAGGACAGCCTCGTATGATCCTGCTCATGCTGATCCAGTCCATGTGCGCGGGCACTACGGCGGTCGTAGCCAGACGGCGCGGTGAGGAGGATCAGAAGGGGGCTAACGCCTGTCTTCACCAGTCCTTGACCATCGTGACTCTGCTAGCGCTGATCATGGCCACGCTGGGCTATGTGCTCGCCGTCCCGTTCATGCGCTTTGCCGGGGCCAACAAGGACACGCTGGACATGGCGGTCACCTATTTCCGCATCATCTGCCTGGCGCTGCCGGCCAATGCCTGGTCGCTGTGCATCTGCGCCGGCATGCGGGCGGTGGGCAAGACCAAGATCACCATGATCGCCAACATCACCGCCAACCTGGTCAACGTTTGCGGCAACTATCTGCTCATCGGCGGGCATTTCGGCTTCCCGGCTCTGGGGGTCAAAGGCGCGGCTATCGCCACGGCCTGCGGTACCATCGTCTCCAGCCTGATCGCCATCTTCTTTGCCTGCCGCAAGAGCGGTTACCTTCGTTTAAAGCTCACATCGTTAGGTCGGTTCGACAAGCATACCATGCACAGCCTGGTCTCCGTAGGGACATCAGCTGCGGCAGAATCCGTCTTCCTGCGCATCGGATTCCTGATCAATAACAAGCTCATCGCGGGCATCGGGACCACAGCCTTCGCCGCCAATCAGATCGTGCAGCAGATCACATCCCTGTCCTTTACGGTGGGTGATGGTCTGGCGACCGCCGGTTCCGCCTTGGTCGGCCAGAACCTGGGAGCAAACCGCAAGAATACGGCCCACGGCATCATCCGTATCGTGCGAAGGATCTCGGTGTTTACCTCCGTCGTGCTGATCATCGCGTTCTTCCTGCTGCGGGATGCCATGCCGCTTCTTTTCACCAAGGAGGCGGTCGTCATCAGCGGCGTATCGTTGTCGTTTATCGTCGTTTGCTTCGGCGTGATCCCGCAGAATGGACGCGTGGTCTATGCCGGATGCCTGCGCGGCGCGGGCGATGCCCGTTATGTCGCCATCTGCGCGCTGCTTAGCGTGGCTATTGTGCGGCCGCTGCTTACCTACCTGTTCTGCTATCCGATCAACCGGGCGTTACCGGCTTTGCAAATGGCGATCGTAGGCCCCTGGACATCGTTCGTCATCGATGCCTATATTCGAGATTTTCTGCTGCACCGGAGGGTGGAATCCGGTCACTGGATGCATATCAGATTGTGATAAGGAGGGACTTTTATGGCGGATAAGACCTATAAAAACATTTTGGATGATGGCTATACCACCTATCATGACGATGGTACTAAAAGCACGACTTACAAAAATATCTTAGATGATGGGTACACCACCTATCATTCAGACGGGTCCAAAAGCACCTCTTATAAGAATATCCTTGATGATGGAGTCACGACCTATCACCCGGACGGATCTAAAAGCACATCGTATAAAAATATCCTGGATGACGGAGTCACTACCTATCATCCGGATGGAAGCAAAAGTGTCTCCTACAAAAACTTCTTAGATGATGGGATCACGACCTATCATTCCGGCGGATACGGCGCCAGCTCGGGCGGATATGGCAGTTCCCTTTATTCCGATCCGTACTCCATGCCTTATTCCTCCATCCCTTATGTGGGAGGAAGTGTGCACATCGACACCACGCCCTATCGCATGAACCGTGACACCTGTCCCTTGTGGATCTTGGGTCTGGTATGGCTGGCCTTCGGCCTGGTATTCCAGCTGCCCTTCCGCACCGCGGGCGGGATCCAGACGGAGCAGGCCTGCTTCACATTGAGCAGCTGCCTGATCGCGATCTGGGCCTCCATGCAGATCCAGGAGCATATCGGCTTTGTGGAATGCTTTACCGGCTTCTGCCTTTCGTTTACGCTCTTGTATCTGAACAAGACGAATGGGTCCTGGCTGTTCCTGCTTTTCGTAGCTCCGACAGCCTTCGTGATCTTCCTGTATGAATATAGCACCCGCCTGCAGATCAACTATGTGGGCAAGCTGCATGGGGTCTTCATCTTCGTGGCTCTCTTGCTGATCGGCAACGCGGTCATGTTCCTGGTCCGGTTCCAGCTGGGGCTTGAGATCCTGACATTGGTGTGGCTTGCGGCAACTGTTATCATGCTGATCGTGAACCTGGTGCGATGGATCATTGATCTGGTAAAGAAGAAGCCTTGGAAATCTTTCAGCAAGATGCGTTACCCGATCGCGTTTGGGGCAGGACTTCTGATCCCGGTCCTTGTCCGCGTCGTCTTCGGTTCCGCTCCGGTATTTACCGTTGGGATCCTGACGCTTGTCCTGTATCTGATTCCGGGCATCCTGCTCGCGAAACGTGACAGCCTGAACAGGCGTCTTATCGGCTCTTTGCTGTTTGGCTTTACCTTCCTCGCACTGTGCTTCTTGATTGCCTCCCGCTTCAGCTATCAGGAAACCGTTCCGGCCGTATTCTATGATCTGGATCAGCTGCTTCGCGTTGATCTGCTGGAGGACAGTGCCCGGTTTGGTATCGACCTTCTGTCGAAAGCCGGCCTCTGGTTTTCCGATGTGATCGGAGGACTCGAGGAGGTCGTATTCCGGCTCCTGGAGAAAGGATTCTCCCTGGCGCACAGGTCGGTTCCAGATCTGCTGGCCCTTCCGAACAACATTCTCTATGCCGCGTACGGCGTCGTTCCCGTGGTCCTGGTATCCATGCTGGGGGTCGCGATCGGAAGAAAGATCAGCGCAGTGAAGAATAAGAAGAAATAAAGAGAAAAGAAGAGCGTGTGAAAAACGATGAACGAAAACCGTTTTTCATACGCTCATTTTGTTTGGGGATCTTTTAAGCAAGGAAAGAATGGACAGTGAAATCAGCCGTTGTACCAGGCATCGACTGCATGCGAAGCAAGGCATTTTGCATCGCTGTGTTATTTCACAGTCGCTTATCCCAGCGTAAAGTCTTTTACATCCACGCCGCCGAAGCCTTGGAAGGTGAAGTACAGATCCTGTACGCCATCCGGGATCGGAACATCACCGGTGCGTTCGACCCACTCATTGGTGAAGTCCGGGATCTCGATCGTGCCCAGAACAGGGCCGTCCCAGGAGGTGCGGACTTCAAAAAAGCCGCGGGCGTAGCCTCGGGTGCGGATGCCGGTGACATGGGTGTTATGGCAGGCAAAAGAGCGGAAGCCGGCCGTGGCGGAGGACGTCATGTTGGCGATGTACGGGGTGTGCTCCGCAGCCTCTTCTATAGGGTGCTTTTCCGGATCATAATCGCCCAGATCCTGGGTGATCTTCGGGAAGCGGGCGTCCAGCCAGGCGAGATTGCGCGCCGCGCCACCGGTGTAGAGCATATCGGTATCGGTGAACAGGTGGCAGGCGATATAGGCAGGATAGGTACCAGAACCCTGCAAAGGACCGCCATTCAGGCCGCAAGAGGTGATCTCGACCTGCGGAATGCTGCCATCCTCCAGAAAACGGATCTTTTCCGCGCAGCCCTGGCGGCTGAAGACATGGCCGTTGGTATGACGATGATAGAAGATATACCAGTCGTCCCCGATCTGTTCAATGCTGCCATGGTTGTTGGCCCCGTAATTCATGGGCTTGTCAGCCGGTTTATAGGTATCGATGCCCAAATCGGTATTGCTGACGATCACACCGCCGAAGGTGAAAGGACCTTTTGGCGAATGACTTGTGGCATAGCACAGTTCATGCATGACTGTGGAGGAGTAGATGAAGTAGTACAGCCCGTTGCGCTTGCGGATAGAAGGGGCTTCAAAGAACTCATGGCCTTCGGACCCGCTGCCCCCGGCCAGATGGGTGGCCGGCGCGACAAAGATAGGCTCTTCCACGATGGTCAGCATGTCCGGACCCAGAACGGTACACATAGCGCCGCTGCGGGAGGTATCACGCGGGGCACAGAAACCGGTATACAGATAGGTGAGATCACCCTCTGTCAGCACACCGGGGTCAAACTGCGGTTCATCCCCCTCCCGATCACCTAGCAATGTACCATCCGGATAATGGACATAACCGTGGAATTCATAGGCGCCGGCCGGTTCATCGCAGACCGCGACGGAGACGACATGCTCCTTGTCCAGAACATAGAAAAGATAATACCGGCCATCCGGACCCTTTGTCACATCCGGAGCATACAGACAAGCCAGGCTTTCCTTATTGCGAGGATCCTGGGTCTTGCGATAGATGACACCTTCATAACGCCAATCTGCCAGATCCGTTACCGGAGCGGACCAGCAGACATAGTCCTTGTAGCAGAAGACATGGCCGCCGAACCGGTCATGGGAACCATAGACATAGACCCGGTCGCCAAAGACATAGGGCTCTCCATCAGGAATGTGTTCCCAAGAAGGCAGATAGGGATTGAATGCTTGGTTTTTGCTCATACTGACACCTCGATCCTATTCGTTTTTCCTGGCTTCGATGATAGCACGTCGAGCAAAGAAATACAAGCCTCAGCTATTGACAAAACCTGGCCGAACCTTTACTCTTAAAACAGATGTGGCCTGTAGATCCATTGAGGAGGTGGAAGGCATGCGTTACGTATTTCTGATCCTTTTTCTGATCGTCTCATTGATCCATATCATAAGCTGCTGGAAAGAAGATGGGTGGAGAGGGCGGACCAAACCACTGCTGTTGCTTCTTCTGATCGGGTTCTACCTGACAGCGACCGGGGATCAGTTATGGAGTCTGCTTTTGGCGCTCATCACCAGCTGGCTGGGCGACGTGCTGCTGATGCTGAAGGGCAACAAGTGGTTCCTCATTGGCGGGACCAGCTTCTTCCTGGCTCACATCTTTTTCATCCTCACCTACGCGGCACACATTCAGATGAGTATGGTGTCCTGGGGCGTGATCATTCCGACGGCCATCGTGTTTGTGGGAGCGGCGGTCCTGGTCATAAGCCAGCTGAAGGATTCGGCGCCAGGCTTCATGCTGCCGTTGATGTTCTTATATCTTTTGGCCAACAGCACGATGAATGTCTTCGCCTTGATGCGGGTCCATTCCCGCCCCGGCCTGGAAGCATGGACGGCCTTTGCCGGCGCGGTCCTGTTCTTCCTCTCGGACTGCGTGCTGTTCATCATCCGGTTCCATAGAAAGAAAGACCGCGTTCCTAAACCGGACGTGATCGTTATGACAACGTACATTTTGGCCCAGTTGCTGATCGTGCTGGGCAGTGGAGATATCACATTCTAATTTTCAGGAGGTTTGTTATGGTCACTACCAAATATGGAAAGATCGAAGGAATCGATCATGGCTGGTACACAGAGTTTCGAGGCATCCCCTACGCAAAAGCGCCGGTGGGCGAGCTTCGATGGAAAGCTCCGCAGGAGCCGGATGCTTATGAAGGCGTCTATGAGGCGAAGACTTTTGCCTGCCGCGCGATGCAGGACGAAGGCTCCATGCCGCCCTGGGACAAGGACTTCTATGATGATCCCGCTTATATACCTGAACGCAGTGAGGACTGCCTGTATCTGAACATCTGGGCTCCGAAAGAAGCAAAGGACCTGCCGGTCGCGTTCTGGATCCATGGCGGCGCTTTCATGGGCGGCAACTGCAGCGAAAAAGAATTTGACGGAGTCGAGTATGCCAGACGCGGCGTTATCTTCGTCAGCATCCAGTATCGTTTAGGAATCTTCGGATTCCTGGCCCATCCGTGGCTTACCGAAGAGGCCGGCACCTCCGGCAACTATGGCATCCTGGATCAGGTCGCGGCACTGAAATGGGTGCATGAGAACATCGCGTCCTTTGGCGGAGACCCGGACAAGATCACCATTTTTGGACAGAGTGCAGGCGCCATGAGCGTCCAGACTCTGATCTCCTCCCCGCTCACCGACGGGTTGATCAGCCGCGCCATCCTGCAGAGCGGCGGCTCCTATGGCGAAGGTTTAAGCCGGGACCTGACCTTGCAGCAACAGGAAGAGTTCGGCTCCGCCTTCCCGAAGATCCTGGGCGCGTCCAGCCTGGAAGAGATGCGCGCGAAGACCACTGAGGAAGTGTACGCGGCGGTGGGTCCCTTTATGCAGGAGACGGCGCCTAAAGCCGGCGGCCTGTTCCTGACCCCGAACATCGATGGCAAGGTCCTGACCAAGGGCTACAACGCCACTTTCGACGCGGACGAGATCAAAAAAGTTCCTTATATGCTGGGCAGCACAAAGGATGATATCGGCGCCGGCCCTGAGGGCGGACTGCTCCTGAAAGGCGCCAAGGCCTTCAGCCAGAAACTGGAAGAACTGGGCCGGGATCCGGCCTATGTCTACTATTTCAAGCGCGACCTGCCCGGCGATGCCCAAGGCGCGTGGCATTCTTCCGAATTGTGGTTCACCATGGGCACTTTGAACCGCTGCTGGCGTCCCTGGACCCCGGCTGACATGGCCCTGTCCGCTCAGATGCTGGATCAGTGGACGCAGTTCATGAAGACCGGAAGCCCCAACGGGGAAGGCCTGCCCGCCTGGCGTCCTTGCGCGAAGGACGACCCCTTCGTCCTGGAGCTTGACGTTTGATATTTGAATAACAGGAGGTTCCACCATGCTGGTTCATGAAATGACCCCGATCCCGGAGGAATATAAAGCACCGGCCGAACAACGAGGCCGCATCATCCGGGTCGATTATCCGACAAGCGCGGAGGATAAGCATGCCTATGTCTATCTTCCCTACGGCTATGACCCCACTCAGCCCTATGATATCTACTATCTGCTGCACGGGGGCGGCGGCAGCGCTGAAAGCCTGTTCGGCCGGGAGGGCGACCACACCGACATCAAAAACGCGGTGGACCACCTGATCGAAAACGGCGAGATCCCGCCCATCGTGATGGTCGCGCCGACCTATTACAGCGAGAAGTATTCCGACAAAGGTATCGAGGGTTCCGGCCTGGCAGTCAAGGCTTTCCCCGAAGAGTTGACCCGCTATCTGATCCCCGCGATCGAAGGGAAAAATCAAGTTCCGCGTGACCATCGCTTCATCAGCGGCTTCTCCATGGGCTCCGTGACCACCTGGTATGCCCTGCAGCACTGTATGGACTATTTCTACACCTTCCTGCCCATGTGCGGCGACAGCTGGGCTTTGGGCGGCAAAGGAGGCGGCCAGTTCCCGGAAAAAACCATGCGGTGTCTTACGGAAGCGGTCCGCGCACAAGGCTACGGAACAGATGATTTCTTCGTCTTCGGCATGAACGGCACGAAGGATATTTCCTATCCTAACATGACGCCCATGTTCCGCGAGATCGAGAAGCATCCCGACGTCTTCGACATGCGGGAGGGCGGCAACACTGTCTACCTGGAGCAGGTGGACGGCCTGCATACCGCCGATCACGCCAAGCAGTATTTCTTCTTCGCACTGAAAGATATTTATGGATAACTGGAGTTTTTAAATGATCTTAACCGGGACCCTGATCAATACAGGGAGCATTATCGTAGGAGGCCTGGCCGGCGGCCTCGCAGGCCGGCTCATTAAAGAAGACACACAGGACATGCTGTCCAAAGTGTGCGGCGTTTCCACCATGTTCATCGCCATCTCCGGCGCCATGGAAGGCATGCTGAAGATCGAGGAGGGCGGCCTGGTCAGCGGCCAGGGCATGTTCATCATCCTCTGCCTGGTGCTGGGCACCCTTTTGGGCGAGATACTGAATCTTGAAAAAGGGTTTGAGCGCTTCGGCGAATGGCTGAAACAGAAGACCGGCAACGCGCGTGATACCCGCTTCGTCGATGCCTTTGTGACGGCCTCTCTGACCGTCTGCATCGGCGCGATGGCCATCGTTGGCTCCATTCAGGACGGTATCCTTGGAGACTACTCCACACTGGCCGTCAAGTCGGTCCTGGACTTCATCATCATCCTGGTGATGACCTCCTCCCTTGGCCGCGGCGCTGCCTTTTCCGCCATCCCCGTGTTTCTTCTCGAGGGAGGCATGACCCTCCTGGCCCGCCTCATCGCACCGGTCTTCACGGACGAAGCGATCGCGGGCATCTCCCTGGTCGGTTCGATCCTGATCTTCTGCGTCGGCATCAACCTGGTCTGGGGCAAGAAAGTGCGCGTAGCGAACATGCTGCCTGCCCTGATCTTCGCTGTGGCACTAGCGTACGTGATGTGAGTGTCTGGGACCGGCTCTTCGGAGCAGGTCCTTTTTAATGTCTATAGAGGAAAAAGCATACATACTTTTTTGATTCTCGATTTTGGTATGCCTGTCATTTAGCGAAAAGCCCACATAAAACCTGGATTCCCGATTTTGGT
>ONBQ01000131.1 GCA_900316145.1 uncultured Eubacteriales bacterium | reverse complement strand
CGGCTGATGACCGCTTCCTGACCGACGATCGCGTAATCTACGGTAGCACCGGCTTCGACGCGGGCATCCGGCATGATGACGGAGTCACGAATGCGGGCTCCTTCGCCAACATACGCGCCATAGAAGATGATGGAATTCTCGATGTGGCCATAGATCCGGGAACCTTCGGTGATCATGGAATTCTTGATGATGGCGTTGTCAGCGACAAAGTGCGGCGGCTCGTTCGGGTTGCGGGAATAGATACGCCAATCCGGATCGGACAACTCGATGCCGGCCTCGCCGGAAAGGATCTCCATATTGGCTTCCCACAGAGATTCGATGGTTCCGACATCCTTCCAGTAGGAATCGAACTCGTAAGCATAGAGCTTATCGCCATTCTCGATCATCATGGGGATGATGTTCTTACCGAAGTCATTCTCGGAATCAGGATTCTGCTCATCACGGATGAGGCACTCACGCATCTTGGACCAGGTGAATACATAGACGCCCATGGATGCCTTGGTGGACTTGGGATGCGCCGGCTTTTCTTCGAATTCATAGATCTCGTTGTCTTCTTTGGTGTTGAGGATACCGAAGCGGCTCGCCTCCTCCAGCGGAACGTTGCGGACAGCGATGGTGCAGGCCGCGCCCTTTTCCTGATGGAAGCGGACCATTTCGGAATAGTCCATCTTGTAGATGTGGTCACCGGAAAGAACGACGACGTATTCCGGATCATAACGATCTACGAAATTGATGTTCTGGTAAATGGCATTTGCGGTGCCCTTGTACCACTCACCCTCTTTGCCCGTCATGTACGGCGGCAGTATGGCAACGCCACCGTCATTGCGGTCCAGATCCCACGCCTGACCATTGCCGATGTAAGCATTGAGTTCAAGAGGACGATACTGGGTCAGAACACCGACAGTATCAATACCAGAATTGATACTGTTGCTTAAAGGAAAATCGATGATTCGATACTTTCCGGCAAAGGGGATCGCCGGCTTTGCGACATCCGCTGTGAGTACGCCTAAACGGCTGCCTTGGCCGCCGGCCAGAAGCATAGCGATTGTCTGTTTTTTGTTGCGCATGACTGCTCCTCCATTTCTATTATGAAAATTCGTAGTAACGTGTATCTCGAGACCCGCTCCAAAACCGGACGGTCAGGCTTTCTTCTTTGGCGCGGCCTTTTTCTTCTTAGCTGCCGGTTTTTTGGTCCTGGCAAGCTTGCGGCCCGGCTTTAAGTAAAGGCAGCCAAAGGCCGGTACGGTCAGCTCCAGCGAACACTCATATCCATCACAAGGGATCTCCTCACTCTTGATCGTGGATGGATTGTGGAATCCGGACCCGCCGAACTTTTCATCATCACTGGTCAGCACCTCATGATACATGGCATGCTTGTAAACACCGATGCGATAATGCTCTCTGCGGACCGGCGAGAAATTGATGACCGCTACGATCTCACCGGAATTACGATCGATCCGGCGCAGGGACAGGATGTTGTTGTCACTGTCATCCGCGTTGATCCAGGCGAAACCGTCCCAGCTGTTTTCGATCTCGTAAAGCGGCGCGTTTTCCCGATAGAAATGATTGATGGCCTTGACATAATCCTTAAACTTGCGGTGGATCTCATAATCCAGCAGGAGCCAGTCCAGACCCTGATCGTATTTCCACTCGATGAACTGTCCGAACTCACCGCCCATGAACAAAAGCTTCTTGCCGGGGTGGACCATCATGTAACCCAGGAAAGCCCTTAAGTTGGCGAACTGGTCATAATAGGGACCCGGCCACTTATTGATCAGGCTCTTCTTGCCATGGACCACCTCATCATGGGACAACGGCAGGACAAAGTTCTCAGAAAACGCGTAGGTCATGGAGAAGGTGACCTTGTTATGATTGTTGCCGCGGAAGAACGGGTCCATGGAGATATAGGTGAGCATATCGTTCATCCAGCCCATGTTCCACTTGAAATTGAAACCGAGGCCTCCCTCATTGACCGGCTTCGTGATGCCGGGCCAGGTGGTGGACTCCTCCGCGATCATTAACGCGCCTGGATGCTCACGGAAAACGGCGATGTTGAGCTTCTGCAGGAAATCGACCGCTTCCAGATTGCCGTTTCCGCCATATTTGTTCGGCTTCCACTCTCCCTGCTTGCGTCCGTAATCCAGATACAGCATGCTGGCGACCGCATCGACCCGAAGGCCGTCGATATGGTACATATCCAGCCAGTACATGGCGTTGGAGATCAGGAAGCTTTGCACTTCCTTGCGACCATAGTCAAATACGTTCGTACCCCATTCGGGATGCTCTCCACGCTGCGGATCCGGATGCTCGTACAACGGCTGCCCATCGAACCAGGCCAGTCCCGCCGCATCCTTGGGGAAGTGCGCCGGTACCCAGTCCATGATCACGCCGATGCCGTTCTGATGGCACTGGTCGATGAAATACATCAGATCTTTGGGTGTGCCGTAACGGGATGTAGGCGCGTAATATCCGATGACCTGATAGCCCCAGGAACCATCATAAGGATATTCAGCCAAGGGCATGCACTCGATGTGCGTATAGCCCATGTCCTTAACATAGGGAATAAGTTCCTCAGCCAGCTTGCGGTAGGAGAAATAATTTCCATCCTCATACGTGCGCCAGGACCCTACGTTGATCTCGTAAATATTGACCGGACGGTCATAGACAAAATGGGAATCACGATCCTGGCACCATCCTTGATCATGCCATTCGTACCCATCGATATCATACAGCTTGCTGGCTGTAGACGGACGCTCCTCCATATGGAATCCATATGGATCACTTTTTAAGATATGCGCGTCACGATTGGTCACGATACAATAGCGGTACATCATATATTCATACAGTCCGGACGCGTGTCCTTCCCATACGCCGCCGGCATCACGCTCCATAGGAATGTAGCCTTCGTATTCATTCCATTGATTGAATTCTCCGACTACGAATACCTGCTTCGCGTGCGGAGCCCACACACGAAAAACGCCCTCTCCCGTTTCTTTGTCGAAATGGGCGCCTAGATAACGATAGGTTTTTGTATTCGTGCCTTCATGGAACAGATAGCGGGGCAACTCTTCCTGATTTGGACTTAAAGCAGGTTCATTGTAGCTTTGACCCATAAATGATCCTCCTTGTGCATACATACTTATAATTATTATAACACATATATTTCTAAAAAAATAGTGTCAATTTTGATTTTTTAATCAATTTTGCACAAATTTAGTGAGGAACTCCTCTTCGGAAAGGATCGGGATCCCCAGTTCCTTCGCTTTCTTGTTTTTGGAAGATGTGCTGGCCTGATTGTTGTTGATCAAAGCTGTCGTTTTCTGGCTTACGGAGGAGGCACTCTTGCCGCCCAGCTTTTCGATCAGGTTCTCCAGTTCCTTTCGATTGGAGAAATGTTCCAGGGAACCTGTGATGACGAACTGCATGCCTGCGAGAGTGGTTTCTCCGGTCTCCTCTTCCTGCCGCAGGGTCAAAAAACTCAAAAGATCTTCCACCATTTCCTGGTTGGTCGGAGTAAGGAAGAAGCTGCGGATCGCATGGGCCGAGATCTGGCCAAAGCCTTCGATCTCGGAGATCTCCTCCTCTTCCGCCTGCATCAGCTGATGGATATCATTGTGGAAATGCCTGGCCAAAGCCTTGCCGGCCGCTTCTCCTACACCCTGGATGCCCAAGGCGCCCAGCAGACGGTACATTTCCGTATTCCGGGAGCGTTCTATGGAAGCAAGAAGCTTCTCCGCTGACTTTTCGCCAAAGCCTTCCATTTGTGTAAGCTCCTCTCGGTGTTCATGGAGGCGGTACAGATCGCCAAAGCGTTTCAGCCAGCCCAGTTCCGCGAACTTTTCGATCGTTGCTTCTGACAGGCCGTCCACATTCATGGCATTGCGGGAAACGAAGTGGGTAAAAGCCTGGATCAGCTTGGCCGGACAGGCCGGATTCGTGCACCGAAGTACCATCGTTCCGGCGGATTCCTCGACCACGGCTTCGCCCTCACAGCGCGGACAGCGGTCCGGGATCTCATAGGAATCGCTTTGGGTCAGGTTCTCCGCGATCTGCGGGATGATCATATTGGCCTTATATACCGTGATCCTGTCTCCGAGCCCAAGTTTCAATTCCTTCAGAATGCTGACATTGTGGATGCTGGCCCGCTGCACTGTCGTGCCTTCCAGTTCCACCGGATCGAAGACCGCGACCGGATTGATGAGGCCGGTCCTGGATGTATTCCACTCAATGCTTTGCAATGTTGTTTCCGCGGTCTCATCCTGCCATTTAAAGGCCATGGAATCTCTGGGGAATCTTGCCGTACGGCCCAGCGAACGGGAATACTCCATATCATCATAGGTCAGGACCAGGCCATCGGACGGGAACTTCTCTCCCCCGATGCGGTCCTCAAAGGCCTGGATCTCAGCCAGGATGGAGTCTCCGGTCACGACCCGTGTTTCGACCGTATCAAAGCCCTGACGGGCCAGAAAGCGCATCTGTTCGTTCTTACTGTTATGGTATTCTACATCCCCGCCGTCCGATACCAGTCCGAACGCGATGAAATAAACGCCGCGCTCCTCTGTGATCCGGGGATCTAGCTGGCGAACCGTCCCGCTGCAAAGATTCCTTGGATTCTTATACTGCTCGTTGGCGTCCAATTCCTCGTTGATGCGGTCAAACTCTTCATAGCTCATGACCGCCTCTCCACGCAGGACCAGATTTCCTGTGTAGGAGATCTTCAGCGGAACATTCCGAAAGACTCTGGCATTTGCCGTGATCTCTTCCCCGATCTCACCGTTGCCCCGGGTAACCGCCTGGACCAAAGAACCATCCGCGTAGGTCAGTACCACGGTCAGGCCGTCCATTTTCCACGACAAAAGGCCTGTCTGGGATCCCAGCCAGGCTTTTAGCGCCTCTCTGTCTTTCGTTTTATCAAGGGATAGCATCGGACTTTCATGAGTGACTTTGGGCAATGAGCTTCGCACTTCATAGCCCACGCTTTGCGTCGGACTGCCGGACAGAATGGTTCCGGTCTCCTGTTCTAAAGCCACCAATTCATCATACAGGGCATCATATTCCTTGTTGGACATGATCTCTGTATCTTTCTGATAATACTGATACGCCGCTTCCTTCAGGATGCGGATCAGTTCTCTCATCCGTTCTGTCCCATTCATGATCATTCCGTCACTTTTTTAAGGCCGGCCAGGCGGGCGAAGAGGATCTTTTCTCCTACCTTGGCAAAGTTGACCTTGACCTGATAATCCGCATTGACCGATGTTACTTCGAGGACCGTACCCAGTCCGAATTTCTTATGGGATACCAGATCACCCGGCGCGAAGCTTTCCACCTGCTGAGGTGTTCCGATCGCGGATTCTTTCTTCTCTTTGGTGCCTGTTCCGCCATGTACATACCGGTTCTGCACTTTTACATCCGGTGTCTGCACGAATTGGCGTTTTTTCTCCTGCTGTTCTTCCATGTTATATTCCCTTCCTTGATTGGTCCTTCTCGAACCATATTGTTGTCTGTGATCACGCTGGACCAGCGCTTCCGGAAGCTCTTCCAGGAAACGGGATGCCTTGGACATCTGGGCGTATCCCTGGAATCGTCTGGTTCTGGCTCCGGTCATATACAGGATTTTCTGAGCGCGGGTGATCCCTACGTAACAGAGCCTGCGCTCCTCTTCCATTTCTTCTTCATCCTCGGATTGGATGCTCATATAGCCGGGGAACACGCCGTCTTCCATGCCCGCCATGAACACGACGGGGAACTCCAGTCCCTTGGCGCTGTGCAAGGTCATGAGCGAGATCGCGTCTGCCCCCTCTTCATAGTTATCGATGGCTGCCACTAGAGCCAGTTCATCGAGGAAGACTTCCAGTGTCGGCTCATCGCTTCTCTCTTCGAATTCACCGGCCCGGTTCGTCAGTTCTTCTATATTCTGCATGCGGTCTTCGTATCGTTCTTCATCCTCATCATGCAGATACTGCTGATATTCCGTGATCTCCAGCAGATAGGAAATGAGTTCTACGATCGAATGCTCCTCGCGGTAGGCCCTCAGGTCCTGAAGGATCTCTCCAAAAAGGGACAGTTTTTTATACGCCCTTTTCAGGTCCGGATCCGCTCCGGTCATGGGGATCGCTTCACTCACGCCAAGCCCTTGCTGCTGGCAGAAGTTTCTGAACCGGTCCGCGCTGGTCTGGCCGATGCCGCGTTTCGGCACATTGATGACCCGTTCCAGCGCCGCGTAATCTTTATCATTGATGATCAGGCGCAGATAGCACAACAGATCTTTGATCTCCCTTCGCTGATAGAACGGGGTGCCTCCATAAAGCCGGTACGGGATCCCGGAAAACAGAAGACCTTCTTCTAATGCGCGGGATTGCGCGTTGGTCCGATACAGCACCGCGATATCGCGGTAATGGACGGTGCCTTGTTTGACCAGTCCGGCCGCCTGCTGCGCGATATAAGCCGCTTCATCCTGTTCGGTACCGCCTTCAAACAAAGTGATCGGCGCGCCATCTTCATTTTGTGTCCACAAAGATTTCTCCTTGCGGCCTTCATTGTTATGAATGACCGCGTTGGCCGCGGCCAGGATCTTCTTGGTGGAACGGTAATTCTGCTCCAGGCGCACCACGAACGCATTCGGAAAATCCTTCTCGAAATCCAGAATATTACGGATGTTGGCCCCACGGAACTTATAGATGGATTGATCATCATCACCGACGACGCACAGATTGCCGTATTTGCTGGCCAGCAGCCGGATCAGATGGTACTGCGCGGTATTGGTATCCTGATATTCATCGACCATGATATACCGGAATTTCTCCTGATAATAGTCCAGGACCTCCGGTTCCTGACGAAACAGCTGAACGGTCTTGACGATGATATCATCAAAATCCATAGCCTGGTTTTCAAAAAGCTGTTTCTGATAATGATGATATACGACCGCGACCTTTTCTTTGAACGGATCCCCGTGGGCTATCTCTTCATACCGATTCGGAGTGATCAGCTCATCCTTGGCGCCGCTGATCGCGCTGATCAAAGCGCGGGGCGTAAACATCTTCTCATTATAGTTCAGTTCTTTCAGAATACGGCGGAGCACGGCCTTCTGATCCTCCGGATCGTAGATGGTAAAGCCGTTCTCATAGCCCAGCTTGGCCGCGTGCCGTTTCAGGATCCTGATGCAGGCCGAATGGAAGGTCGAGACCCAGGCTTCAGAAGCTGCCTCTCCGATCAGGCTCTGCACTCGTTCCTTCATTTCCTGCGCCGCCTTATTGGTAAAGGTGATGGCGAGGATATGATAAGAAGGTACCATCAACTCTTCGATCAGAAAAGCCATGCGGTGGGTCAGCACGCGGGTCTTGCCCGACCCGGCGCCAGCCAGGATCAGGACCGGCCCTTCTGTCTGAAAGACAGCCCTCTTCTGCATCTCATTCAGCGTCTCATATCTGTCACTCATGGATCGCTCTGTTTTCTCCTAACTGTTCATTTTTAGCCGAACCAAAAAACGGCTGTCAGCCGTTTTCTGATCCTGTTTCATTTGAAGGCTCTGAAGCAAGGCGGTCCAGGATGATGTCATATCCCTCTTCGCCATAATTCAAAGCCCGGCCTACCCGGCTGATCGTAGCCGTGGAGGCTCCTGTTCTTTCGCTGATCTCCTGATACGTGATGCCCTCTCTAAGGAGTCTTGCGACATCCAGCCGCTGTGCCATGGATTCAAGCTCATGGATGGTGCAAAGGTCCTCAAAAAACCGATAACACTCGTCCATCGTTTCCAGAGAAAGGACCGCCTTGCAAAGGCGGGCGATATCTTCCCCTTCCAGCCTTTTGTTCATTGCCGTGCGTCTCCTCTATTTATTGATTCAGATACTCCAGAACACCTGTCACTGCTACTGCCCCATCAGAAGCCGCGGTAATGATCTGACGCAGCACCTTCTGGATGACATCGCCGGCCGCAAATACTCCGGGGATAGATGTCATCATATAACGATCGACCGCGATAAAGCCTTGATTGCAGGTATTGACCTTTCCTTTCAGCAGACCGGTCTCCGGCACCACACCAATCGCCGCGAATACGCCATCCAATTCCAACGTATCTTCCTGTCCCTGACGGGTGATCTTCGCTCCGGTAACGAAAACGCCATCGCCTGTCACTTCGTGCAACACGGTCTCATAAAGGATCTCTACATTTTCCGCTTCTTCGATGGTGCGTCTAAGCGAGGCTGCGGCTCGCATATAAGGCTTGCGCACGACCACGTACACCTTTTTGCAAAGCCGGGCCAGGAAAGCTGCATCCTCTGCCGCGGTATCTCCGCCTCCAACTACAGCGACCGTTTTGCCGCGGAAAAACGCGCCATCACAAGTCGCGCAATAAGACACGCCGCGTCCGCGGTATGTATCTTCTCCCGGAACGCCAAGGGGTCTGGGAGAGGCGCCTGCGCAGTACAGCACGGTACGCGCTTCATACTCCTGCTTATAGGTGCGGACCTTTTTGATGGTATCACCCAGCTCCAGATCGGTCACTTCTTCATACCGGATCTCCACATCATGCTGCTCGACATGTTCCTGGAACTTCATGATCAATTCCGCGCCTGAAATCTTAGGAAATCCGGTATAGTTGTCGACCTCATAGGTATTGAGGACCTGTCCGCCCACCATACCCCGCTCCAGAAGAAGTACCTTCAGCTCAGCCCTGGACGCATATAAAGCTGCTGTGAGTCCGGCCGGACCGCCGCCGATGATGATCAGATCATACATTTTTATTCCTCCTTCGTAGGATCGTTTTTCAAGCAAACCGGATAGTTAGCATAACTCATGCTGTTATCGGGCATATGTTTTTCAAACAACGCCTGCGCTTCCTCCTGGAAGGTACGGGCCATGGCCCTTTGCTCCTCATTCGGAACAAGCGCCTCTTCACAAGGCTCAGTATTTTCAGAAAGGATCTCTTCCAGAGCCGGCCAGCTGAAGACTGCCTCGCCCCCGTGGATGTCCATCATATCATGGTTGTCCTGGAGTTCTTTATCCAGACCCTGAAGCGCGATCTCATAGAATTCACCACTCGCTAAGACATCTCTGTCATCTCTATGATCCGCGATGAACTGCGGATTGACCGGTTCATGATCGATAGCCTTCAGATGCGGCACATAATGGATCTCTTCCCTGAACAAGCGAAATGCCTCCGCAGCGATTCGCTCCAGGCCCAGCGGATACCGAATGCTGACCACCTTTTTGGCCAGGATATCACGTCCGCCCTGGAAGAACCCCCGGCGATAGGCCTGTACCAGCTGATCTGCCATATCATGGACCTCATCCTCAGATAAAGCCTGGACCAGATCGTAACGCTCCAATGCCTCTTGAGAGACCGGCTGCCCTAAGCTGTACAGATTCAAGGGATCCGAAAGGTCCATCGTTTCAACACGCTCACGTAAAGCGGCATTCTGAAAATCATAGATCAGATGCGTGTGGATGGACATCATCTCACGCGCCTTCTGAGTCAGGTGATTGCTGATCAATTCCTCGATCTCATCCCGATGGATCTTGCGATCCAGGTTCAAAAGCTGGAACAGGTCCAGAAACAATTCATGATTGCTGTGCATGGCAAAGCGCATATGGCGGTAGGCATAATCCACATTGCGCTGCATCATACCACAGACAGCACTTAAGAGTGCCCCGCTTTCCGCCCCCATGACCTTCACCGCGAAGGCCGGATTCCAGACAGATTTAGGATAATGAGAGGGTTCGATCTCGGAATACAGTGCCATCTGATCCTGGGCCAGCTGTTCCTTAGACGCGGAACGGAAGTATTCATCATTCCATTTTGCTTCCATTTCCGTGCAGATCAGGAGAAACTGGGCAACGGAACGGGCATAACGCATGCGGGATTCCTTGGGTCCTTTATGCGCTTTCATTTCTGCCGCGATCCATCTAAGCTGCTCGATCTCTCTCTGATAACGCTGCTCAGAACGGGTATTGAGCAATTTATAATAATTTTGATCGTCGAACATGCATGTAACTCCTTAATAACAAAAATAAGAGTGAAAAACCTTTGTTTGTGGTTCTTCACTCTTTTGGTTGAGCTGGGCAAGAAGGATTCGAACCTACGAATGCTGGAGTCAGAGTCCAGTGCCTTACCGCTTGGCGATTGCCCAGTATCGCATAAGTTGTTGAGCAACTCAGCAGAACATATTATATCTCAGCCTCTTCCGTTTGTCAATACTTTTTTTGTATTTTTTTCAAAAGGCCGATGCTGAACAGTAACAAGAGGCAAAATTCTGAAAAAAGAACGGGTGTATGCACACCCGTCAAAAATATTACATGATACACTAAAGAGATTACTATGATACTATATCATATTTCATATCACTTTGGCAACTGTTTTTTATTCCTTCACAAAGATTACTGTTCAGTCTGCTCTCTTACCGTGTGATCCACATGACAGGACGGACGGCATAATGATCATGACTTACATAGCAGGCCTGATCGCCATCCATGATGACACCGTCACCCATGACACAGGATACACTGTTGGCGCTGGGGCCGGGAGAACGGGTCCACCAGAAGATGCAGTTATCCTCAAAGCCTTCCAGACCGCTGTACCAGGCATGACGCTCCACCGCGTAAGGGGTGGGAGAAAGCTCTCGCGACGGATCAGCCTCATCCGTGGCCTTTCCGTCCAGCGCTGTCAGCTCCGCGACTGAGAACAGGAAGATCCTGTCATCGGTATCCGCTCCGCCATCCGTACCCCAGCGGGTATTGTCAAGATTGACAAGATGGGAAAGCTGGATATGCTCCCTCTCCTCATCCGTGAACTGTTTTTCATAGAAATCATGATTCAGCCACTCACGGAGCGTACATTGTTCCCAGGTGATATCCTGCGGATAATGATTATACTGCAGGCAATCGATGCCGAAATGCGTCGCAAGCAGGAGCTTTCCATCCTCCTCGGCCATAACGTCCCAGTAGATGGGTTCTTCCCCGTTTTCGGTATTATTATCGCTTTCGTAGGTTCCAAAGGTGACGATATCGCCCACCTTGGCCTTGTCCAGCGAGACCGTCGGGATCGGTTCTGCTTCCTTCTTTTTCGGATGCATGCGGATGTAAATGATCACGCCGGCGGCGCAGACCGTCAGGATCAACAGCGCGATCAAGACACCTTTTGCTTTACTGTGTTTCTTCTGTGTACTGCTCATGAAGATAAAAAGCCTTTCCAGTTTATGCCTTCGATCAGGCAAAGTCATTCAGAATGCGAAGGAATTCTTCCCCTGTCAGGGTCTCCTTCTCAAGAAGATATTCTGACAGAGCCTGAACCTTTTCTTTATTCTCAAGGAGCAGGCTGATGGCCCGCTGATGCTGTTTCTTGATGATGGCGAGGATCTCCTGATCGATCTGCGTCTGGGTCTCTGCGCTGCAGTTGGAGATCGGACGTCCATCCAGATACTGGCTGGACGGAGATTCCAGGCCTACCATATCGAACCGGTCGGTCATACCGTAAATGGTGACCATGCGGCGTGCGGTCTTGGTAGCTTGCTCGATATCGTTGGCCGCACCGGTCGATACCTGTCCCAGCATGACTTCTTCCGCAGCCCGTCCGGCCAAAGAAACAGCGATCTGATCTTCCATTTCTTCCCGGGTCACGAGGTACTTCTCTTCACCCGGCAGCTGCATGGTATAACCCAACGCTCCCTTGGTTCTGGGAATGATGGTGATCTTATGGACCTCATCCGCGCAAGGCAGGATATGAGCGATGAAGGCATGTCCCAATTCATGGTATGCCACAGAACGCTTTTCCTTCGGAGAAAGAACACGGTCCTTCTTGACATTACCCGCGATAACGACCTCAAGCGCTTCTTCCAGATCCCACTGCTCGACCTTGTTTCGTCCCTTACGGACCGCCAGCAGCGCCGCTTCATTGATGATATTCGCAAGATCCGCGCCGGACGCGCCAGGCGTAGTCTTGGCGATGGCGTCCAGATTGACGGAATCCGACATTTTGATCTTCTTGGCATGCACCTGCAAAATAGCAAGACGTCCCGGATAATCCGGCGTCTCGACGATCACGCGGCGGTCAAAACGGCCCGGACGCAGCAGCGCCGGATCCAGGATCTCCGGACGGTTGGTCGCACCAAGAATGACGACACCCTTTGAAGAATCGAAGCCGTCCATCTCGGTCAGAAGCTGGTTGAGGGTCTGCTCTCTTTCATCATTGGTGGACATGGAGGCCTCACGGCTGCGGCCGATCGCGTCGATCTCATCGATGAAAACGATACAGGGGGCCTTTTCCTGAGCCTGCTTGAACAGGTCTCTGACACGGGCCGCGCCCATACCTACGAACATCTGCACGAATTCAGAACCGGACATCGAGAAGAACGGAACGCCGGCTTCGCCCGCGACCGCCTTCGCCAGAAGCGTTTTACCGGTTCCCGGAGGGCCGACCAAAAGCGCTCCCTTCGGCATTCTGGCGCCGATCTCCGTGTATTTCTGCGGATTATGCAGGAGATCGACGATCTCCTCAAGGGACTCTTTCGCCTCATCCTCACCGGCTACATCCGCAAAACGCACGCCTGTCTCGTTTTCCGCGTAGATCTTAGCATTGCTCTTGCCGAAGGACATGGCATCTCCCATGTTCTTGGTCAGTCCGCGGGAAACGAATCTCCACAGGATCGCGAAGATCACGATGGGCAGGACCCACTGCAGAATGATCTGCAGCAGCAGATTCGGTTCTGTGGTGATGCCGGTATATTCTTTTACGTTGTATTTCTCGATATAGGCGGTAACAGAGGTCAAGTCCTCCGTCGGATTGGTGATGTAGACTTTATAATCATCATCCTTGACTTTGAAATCAAGCTCGCCGGTACCGGTATTGATCTCGACCGCGGTCACCTTTCCTTCCGCGACCATGGACTTGAATTCGCTGTACAGCACATCCTCTGTCTGCAAGGAGTTCATGAACCGATTGATCAAGAACATAAGGACCAGTACGATCACAGCATAGATTATGCCGGCTCGTATTTTCTTTTTCTTTATATCGTCATCCATAATAGAATTCTCCTATCATTCTCTTTTATATTTACGGATCCTTTGCTGATAGAACCACAGGACCCGATCATATACCATATCACAAAGCACAACAGCTGCCTGCGCCAAGGCCCAGACTACGATCAGCATCTGACCGGACTCACCGGCCTCCAGCAGGACCTTGGGGAACAACAGAAGCAAGGGTATGAAAACCAGGTTGAAGCCCAGCAGCTTGCACCCCCACAAGGCCCACATCGGCATCTTCCCGCGGAACTTCCGTTCCAGCACCTCTTTGATCAGCACATAATAGCCCATGACCGCATACGATACGATGTAAAGCGGATTGGGACACAAGATCAAGCCCAAGAGGCAGGAAGCAACAAAAAACGCGGCGCCAAGACCTATGCCCGCCTCCAGGATCGAAAGCCCGATCATCATCGCCGCCACCGCCAGGAAAGACAGACTGCTGATATCCAGGACAGCCGCTAGTATGATCATGATCTGGTTGATCGCGAGAAACAGCCCTAATAATGCTATGCGGCCCGTCTTCTCCTTTAGCAGCATGAGATCAGGTCGCCTCCCATACATTCACAGCAGGAGTCCAGGCACCACAGATCCAGACAGCAGTTGCACGGATCTGTGCCGGAGTTGTTGCCCCGATACTGATTGGATCGCTGCTCGTACTGATTCTGATAATTGTTCTGATTCTGACCGTTGGAATATCCAAAGGGACCGTAATAGCCTCCCTGCTGGTTCTGTCCCTGACCATATCCCTGATTCCACGGATTCTGATTCTGATACGGGTTCTGGCCATTCTGAGAATAACTGTGCGGAATACCGGAAGCACGCTCTCTCATGACGGTATCATAGGCTTCCTGTACTTCCGTAAACTTTTCCTGCGCCAGTTCCGCCAGCGGATTGTTGGTGTGCAGGTCCGGATGGAATTTCTTGGCCAGCTCCCGGTAAGCCTTTTTTACTTCTTCATCAGAAGCGGACGGGCTTACGCCCAGGATATCATAGGGGTCTTTTGTAAGCATGTAGTTTTACCTCTTATTCCGTTAAACGGATTCTCTTTGGCAGGCCATAGACCTTTTTTTCTTTCCCAGTCCGGTCCATACACCTGCATAAATGATATTTCGAAAGATCTCAGCATCCCGGACCAGAGGAAGATATTCCAATCTGGCCGCGCATTCTGAAAGATCCGCCGTAAGTTTTTTCTTGATGACTTCTTCGTTAAGATCCTGTCCCTTAAACGGATTGGGCTGACCACTCTTCTCATCTTCCGCCAGGTCATCCCAGGCATCCGCCAGGTAGATGAACCGCCCCATGTAAAATCCCAGTTCATACAAAGGTTTCTGCCACAGGTCCTTTTCCATGACGAACAGTTCACCTAACAGGCGTCCGAACGAATCCGCCGTCTGATCGGCATCCGGACATCCGCTCTGCTCCAGCTGTCCCAGCTTGTTTAATTCTTGAATGACCGCCCGGGTCTGCCGCGGATACTGCTTTTCGATTCTTTCTGCCTTTCGGCGCAGCGCGGCGGACAGGATCAGGCCCTTTTTGTCCTTCTCATCCTGCCAGTCATCCTTTTCCTTATAGTAAGCCAGCAGAAGATTCATATCCGCTCCATAAGCGGTGGCCGCAGTCGTGATCGTGCTATGTTTGATGAGCGGATTGACTTCACAGCGGATCGCCTTCTGCTTTTCTTCCTGCTCATACAGAGAAGACAGCAGCATGACCAGAAAGGTCATGTCATAAGTCAACGTCATTTCCCCGATCAGACCGTACTTCTGTTTCAGCACACGGCACAGCCCGCAATAATACGCTCTGTACCGATTGTATTCCCGGACCTTCAATTCCGGCTTCAGGATGCGGATATAGCCAAACATAGGTTATTTGATGCGCGTACTGCGACGCTTGCTCTTGTTTTTGCGGTTCTTGATCTCTTCGCGGTTTTCTGCCCAGATCCGTTCCTGCTCTTCTTTGGCGCGCTTGGCCAGATATTCCTGCTCCATTTCCGGTGTGATGGTCGGTGCGTAGACGGTGACTTCCTCGATACCGGCGATCTCCTCACCCGGCTTGTAATTGCCGGATTCCTGGAAGGTAACACGGTTGCTGGAGCGCTCGACCTTCTCGCGTACCGCTTCGGAAAGCTGCGCCTTCTTGCCGCGCAGGAAGTGTCTTTCTTTATAGTTGCCCCTGGAGAGCACCTTTTCGCGGGTCAATCCGCTCTCGGTGAGCAGACGGTCCAGCACTTCTTCCTTCATTTCTTCACCCAGGTCCCACTGTTCCAGGATCGGAATGTAGAAATGCTTCATTTTGCGAGGTCCTATCTGAACGGCTTTGATCATCTGGATGGACGCGTAGCGGCTTACATGACCCTTGTGGTGATAGAAGGTAATGGTACCATGCGCCTCCTGTCCCTGGACCGGATAATAGTGGATATCGGCAAGGCCTGACATATCCCCCTTCAGAAGCTGACGGCGAAGGGAGCGATGCTCCTTGATGTAGGCAATGGTAAACTCCGCTGTATGATCCTGCCAGCGCTTTTGCGTTTCGGAGAAGATCTTATAGCCCTGGCTCATAGCCCGGAAGGACGGAACCAGCAGAAGGAGCAATCCTTCCACCACCCAGTAAAAGATCTGGCGAGATCCCGAGACCATATGGCCGCGGATCGAAAAGAAACCAGTTTCTTCGATAGCCTTGATGCTGTTGAGCAAGGCTTTCGGATGCAGCATCAGATATACCCACTGATCCAGGGTCTCAAAACTGATATGCGCATCCCAGAATTCCTTGAACGAATGATCCCACGCCTGGTTTACAAAAACCACATACATGGCCCAATACGGATAAAAACCGATAATGATGATGAAGAATGTAAGCCAGAACGCCTTGCCCGGCGCACGGATCCGGCCGATCTTGACCAGGTGGTGCATCCACGCGGATAAAAGCAGCACGACCACCAGGAAGATCCCGACTCTGAAACCCATGTTGGGCACCAGGTTCACACCGTATAGATAGACCATCATCAGAACAAAAACTCCGACCAGTCCCAGGACGATCATCTGGATGACGCCAAAGACCGAAGCCTTGCCGGATGGTTTGTATTTGCTGTAATTTGCCATGTGTAGTACCCCGTTTCCACGTTATATATTTTTATTACAGTTTGTCACTGCCCGGTTTGCATAAAGAAACCAGAATAGCATGACCAGTATATCACAAAAAAGTAAATTTGTGAATATATTTATGGAAACAAAGGATCAAAGTTCTTTTGACCCTTACCGTATTATATGTTATAATGCGCTTGTATCCAAGTAACCAACGATGAATTATTTGTAAACAGAAAGGAAACTTTTTCTATGATCAAGCTTGGAGCGCAATTATATACCATCCGCGAGTTCACTCAGACCCCGGAAGATATCACCAAAAGTCTTCACAAGATCCATGATCTGGGCTTCACCAACATCCAGATCTCCGGCTTCGGCTATATGGATCCCAAAGCCTTGGCTGACCTTGTCGATGAGCTTGGCTTTGATGTGTGCTGCACGCACAGTCCCTACACGCGCATGCAAAAAGATCTGGACGCTTTGATCGAAGAGCATCGCATGCTCCACTGTGATACGATCGGTCTGGGCATGATCCCCCAGGAATACAGAGGGTCCGCAAACGGCCTTCAGGCTTTTCTGAAAGACATCGCTCCGATCGCGAGCGAGATCAAGGCCGCCGGGCTTCAGTTTGCCTATCATAATCATAATGTTGAATTTGAAAAGTGGGACGGCGTCCTTCCCATGGACGTGCTGATCGGCGAGACCGATCCGGAAACCTTCCACTTCATCCTGGACACCTACTGGCTGCAGATGGGCGGTGTCAGCCCCGCGGCCTACATCCGCAAGGTGAAGGACCGCATGAAGGTCTGCCACTTCAAGGATTTTGCCGTTGAGAACTGGACTCCCACCATCGCGGAGATCGGCGTAGGCAATATCGATTTCAAAGAATGCTTCCGCGCCTGTGAAGATGCCAATGTCCAGTACATCGTCATCGAGCAGGATACTTGTCCCAGAGATCCATTTGACTGTCTGGCGAACAGCTTCCGCAATCTGAAAGCCATCGCCGCTGACCACTAAGCATCTGCCCCATCAGGCAGGCAGAAAGGAGTTTTTATGGAAAAAGTACGTTTCGGCATCATCGGCATCGGCAACATGGGATCCGGTCATTGTCAGAATCTGGAAGCCGGCAAGGTCAAAGAAGGCGTGCTGGCCGCTGTATGCGATATCAGTGAAGAGCGCCGCGAGTGGGCCAGAAAAAACCTCTCTCCCGATGTGCAGATCTTTGAAAACACAGATCAGTTTTTCGCGAACGCGAAGGTAGACGCCGTCATCATCGCGGTGCCTCACTACTTCCATCCGCCGCTGGCGATCGAGGCCCTTTCCCATGGTCTTCATGTCATCAGCGAAAAGCCGGCCGGCGTGTATACCAAGCAAGTCCGTGAAATGAATGCGGCTGCTAAAGCCTCGGATCGTGTTTTCGGTATGATGTTCAACCAGCGCACCAATCCTGTATATCAAAAGGTCAAGGATCTGATCGATTCCGGCGAACTGGGTGAGATGAAGAGGGTCGTCTGGATCATCACCGATTGGTATCGCTCCCAGAGCTACTACAATTCCGGCGGATGGCGCGCTACCTGGTCCGGTGAGGGCGGCGGTGTTCTGCTCAACCAGTGCCCGCATCAGCTGGATCTCTGGCAGTGGATCTGCGGCATGCCGTCCCGGGTACGGGCCTTTATGCAATATGGCAAGTGCCGTGATATCGAAGTGGAAAATGACGTAACAGCCTATGCGGAGTATCCCAATGGCGCCACCGGCCTGTTCATCACTTCCACCCACGAGACTCCGGGAACCAATCGTCTGGAGATCTCCGGTGACAGGGGCAAGATCGTGGTCGAAAACAACACCATCACTTTCTGGCGCAACCGCGTGGGGGAAAAGCAGTTCAACGAAGAGTATACCGGCGGCTTCGGCAATCCGGAATGCTGGAAGATCGAAGTGCCCGCGCCGGGTCCGAACCCGCAGCATGTCGGGATCCTGAACAACTTTTGCTCCTGCGTCCTGCATGGCACCCCGCTTCTGGCTCCCGGTGAGGAAGGCATTCGCGGGCTGTCTATCTCCAATGCACTGCATCTGTCCGACTGGACCGGTGAATGGGTGGATCCTTCCAACTTTGATGAGGATCTGTTCTATGAGCTTCTGCAGGAGAAGATCCGCAACTCTACCGTAGATAAGAAAGATACTAAAGCTGTAACATTCAACACAGAAGGAACCTATTGATATGTCTCAATTAAAAAGCGCCGTCATCGGTCTCGGCGCGATCCATCAGAACCATCTTCACGCCTTGTCCAAGATCCCGGAAACCACACTCTCCGCGGTCTGCGACATCGACCCTGAGCTTCTCCTGTCCCGGCAGGAGAAGCTTCTGTGTGAAGGCTTCACCGACTATCGGGAAATGATCGATACGGTGCGTCCCGATGTCGTACATATCTGCACCCCGCACTATCTGCACGCGCCTATGGCCATCTATGCCATGGAGCACGGCTGCCATGTGTTAACAGAAAAGCCCATGGCCATCCATGAAGAAGAAACCAGGCAAATGATCGAAACCGCCAGCAAGACCGGCAAGACGCTTGGCATCTGTTTTCAGAACCGCTACAATCCTACCTCTCAGCGGATCCGCTCCCTTCTTGACAGCGGAGAAGCCGGCAAGGTCCTGTCCATCAAGATGACGGTCACCTGGAACCGCGATGAAAAGTACTATGGGCAGGCCGCCTGGCGCGGGACCTGGTCCATGGAAGGCGGCGGCGTACTGATCAACCAGGCTATCCATACGCTGGATCTGATGCTTTGGTATGCCGGGGAGGTGGAATCGGTCCAGGCCCAGGCCTCCTCTTTCCGTTTAGGCCAGGCTATCGAGGTCGAAGACACAGCCCATGGCTACATCCATTTCAAAAACGGCGCCACCGGCATCTTTTATGCCACCAACGCGTTCGGCGCGGATTCTCCTATCGAACTTGATATCATCTGCGAACATGCGCATATCCTTCTGAAAAACGATCTGGATATTTCTTTCGATGACGGACGGACGGAGCATATGACCAACACTTCCCTGGTCTCCGGCAGCAAGGGCTACTGGGGCAATGGTCACGACGCCCTCATCCGGGATTATTATGATCACATCCTGCAAGGCAAGCCCTTCCCGATCGACGGGACCGAAGCCGCCAAGGTGATCCATCTGATCCAAGGCATCTATCACTCCGCCGGGATCGGTCCGGAACAGTAACGTTACTGTTCCGGAACCCGCCCTGCTTGACTCGCGCAAAACTACGAACCGTATATGTGGAAACCTCTGAGTGCAGTTTTGCGCTCGTCATGGGGCGGGTTCCTCGTTCCAGGACCTGGCTATAAAGGGAGTTTATGCAAGCAAGCTTGCAATTTTCCTTTATGGCCAGGTCCGGAACAGTAACTCTGTAATGAGATCTTAACATCTTGGCACTTGTTTTTCCGGCTGGTTTTTAGTATACTGGTAAAGATGTAAAAAATGTCTCGAAAGGAGATCCTTATGCCTTACCGATCCGATAACGATCGATATTCTCGCCGGTCCGGCAGTGAGAACTCCTCCCGGTCCCGTTCAGGCAGCGGTCAGCGTTCTTCTTATCGCCGCTCTTCCACTACCCGATCGTCCAATCGTTATCCACAGTTTGATTATGATCTGGAGCGTTCTTCCCGTTCGGAAAGATCTTCCAGGCGCCGCCCTTATCAGAAAAAGAGCTGGGTCATCGGCTCCTGGCGTTTTACCGAACGCACTATCTATATATTTGTCAGTTTTATCCTTCTTCTGGTCTTGCTGGTCGTAGCGATCTCTTCCCTGCGATCCTGTTCCCGCAAAAAGGATCCTGTCCCGGTCGCGGAAACCTCCACAGGAGAATCCTATGATGAGTCCGTTGTTGAACCGGAAATGACCATTCCGCCGGCTGAGAGCTGGGAAGGCATGGCCGATATCGACAATAAGCCCATTACCGCTGATCTGGGCTATGTATATGGTTCTCACCTGTATTTTGAGGGAACCATGGATACCTTGCCCCAGGTAACGAACATTCAGCTGGTCCTGCGTCCCGTGCATCAGGCGATCGACCTGGCCACCTGGGATATGGAATGGTATAACGAAGGCAGTTCGACTCATTTTGCTTCCGGTCCTACCCTTACATCCGGGCCGTGTCTCGAAACCTTCCCTGTCGGACAATATGCCCTTCTCGTCAAACTGACTGCCAGCACCGGTGATGTTCTTTACCGTCCTCTGACAGATCAGACCGAGATGGATCCGATCGATTATTACACCATTACCCGTGAGGGCAAGAACAATAAGGTCGATCTGAAGATGCTCAATGACCCTGCGCATAATATCAGCTTCTGGGGTTTCGATGTTGTCGAATCCGAGCTTCCCGATTATGTCTATGATTTCATCATCGATCCGGGCCATGGCGGCAATGATACCGGCTGCAGCAGCGCGGACGGCAAGCATTATGAGCGTGACATCGTCATGCAGGTCTGCCAGAAAGCTTATGATGATCTGACCGCTATGGGCTACAAGGTCATGATGACCCGTGATGGCACAGAGGGTGAGGATCGCTGGATGGCCTTCGAGTTCTTCGACAACCCGGGCGGCCGTGTCACCATATCCTACGAGGCTAAAGCCAAGTATCTGCTGAGCGTCCATATCAATACCGTTGAGCGTTCTGAAGTCCATGGATACCAGGTCTTCGGATCAGTCCGCAGTGACATGAGCTGGGCCAAGATGATCGGTGAGGCCATCGACGCGGATACCAATATGGAACCGAACTCCGCCACCTACAATTCTGTCGCGCCGGGTGTTCTCTTCCGAACGCTGGATGATCTGTACGATGAAGGCCTGTTCAACAATACCGACTATCTCCTGATGATCCGTGAGATCGGCGGTGCCGCCACCGGCGCCAACCAGACAGCCTTTGGCGAGTATCAGGAAAATATCTATCGTTTTGAAACTCAGGCTTTGGAAGGTACCTTGATGGAGATGGGCTTCATGTCCAACGAGGGAGATCTTAAGATCATGGTCGATGAATGGGAGACCTTCTCCCAGGTCATCGTGGATTCTTATCTGAAGCTGATCGCAACGTTCGCTCCCCTCGATCCTTCTACCGCTCCGGAAGCTGTTCTTTCGCCCACGGCCCGTGCCGCGGCGACGGAATCCACCGATAACAGCGCCGAGCCTTTAGGCGAGGAACCCACTTCGAACACGGAAGAATCCTCCACCACTTCCGAATCCGAATCAAGCGCGGAATAACAACAAAAAAACGGTCTGAAACCATTACGTTTCAGGCCGTCTTTTTGTACTGCAAGTCGGTCGATAAGCCGGGTTCTGTCGTTGGACGATCATCTGTCTTGGATCCGCGTTGCCGCGGACCTCACGCGACCTACCCGAAGGCACGACGGGCCGCCGTATCGCCTTCTGTTCGGTCTTGCTCCGGATGGAGTTTACATAGACCCTCTTCGTCACCGAAGAAGCGGTGGGCTCTTACCCCGCCTTTCCACCCTTACCGCGCCATGGCGCGGCGGTTTATTTCTGTTGCACTGGTCTGGGAGTCGCCTCCACTGGACGTTATCCAGCATCCTGCCCTATGGAGCCCGGACTTTCCTCACGGGCTTAGATTAAGCCTCGCGCGATCGTCTGGCCGGCTTGCAGCATGTAAAAGGATACCATAACCGGCCGGAAAATGCAAGGAATAGTTGTATAAGAGCGTCACTTGACATACCGTCCCATCTATACTATAATAAGTTTGATCAACCAATACTGGGGGAGCTTTTGCTGAGAGTTCAGGCCAAGCCTGAAGACCCTTATCACCTGATCCGGGTAATGCCGG